>CAYPKC010000030.1:0-10742 GCA_964411215.1 uncultured Eggerthellaceae bacterium
AGGTGTGCAAGAGTATTTCTGGCAAGAAGGGGATACGGCACAAGAGAGCTTTATGCCTGCCTTTGGCGAAGAAGGCATTTAAGGCTTCAGCAAATAGGTGCGCAATCCTTCTTCCATAAAGGCAAGCGCGGCTTCTTGCACCGCTGGATCATGCGGGCATTCGGGAGGCACCATTGATCCGTACGTATCAATAGTAAAGCCGTGGCCGACACCTTCGAAATTCTTATACATGACAGGGACGCCGGCAGCTACAAGATGCTGCGCATAGTCGTGAGCTTCAAACTTGAGAGCATCGCTGTCAGCGGTCACAATAATGGCTGGGGGAAGGCCGCGAAGTTCGTCTTCCGAAGCGTAGAGCGGGGAGCATAGAGGCTCTTTTGCCTGGTCGGGCTCGCGGTATAGGCTATCGAACATGTCAGAAATCTCAGCAGGAATGCAGCCGACAACGGAGGGCTTATCTTGTGCGGAAGTGGCGGTATCGCATACGGGATAGTCGAGGAGTTGGCACGCAAAGGGCGACAGACCCTGCTGCTTTGCCATCAGGCACACGCACGTTGCAATGTTTCCGCCAGCACTATGTCCTGCAATACCAAGGTGGTTTATGTCTATGCCAAGCTTGTCCTTGTTTTCAATGAGCCACTCTGCCGCGTAGAGAACATCGCGCTTATCTTGCGGATAAGGATATTCCGGCGCCCATCGGTAATCGACGCTGAAGACGCGTATGTTAAGGTCGTGGGTGATCTTTGCACAAAACGTGTCATCGAGCTCCGGCATGCCGGTCACAAAGCCACCACCACAGATGTCTATCAACGTGGGGAGCGTCTCATTTGTGTCAGGGCCGTAAGCGAGCGCGTATGCTTCGCTTCCATCTGGCCGTGAAAATGTTATGCGCCGACCAATCTGCTTTGCGCGTTTAGCCGCAGCGGCATCTTCTGCACGCATCATCTTCACCATGTTGAGGAGCTGGTCTTTATTCATCTCTGAAGCCTTTCTTGGCGCGGGCTTTGTGAGAAAAAGGAGAGCCCGCGTGTACTATCTGTTGACGCGCAACAATACGTTGTCAAAACTGAAATTGCCGTTGTCGGTCTTCGACTATAACATTATCGTCATGAGATTCAGAAGTCATTTTGTTGTAAGGAGTATCCATGGAGCTGTTGAAAGACAAGGTTGCTATTGTTACCGGTGGAACCAGAGGAATCGGTCTTTCCATCGTCAAAACATTCATTGAAAACGGAGCGCATGTCGCCCTGTGCGGATCCCGTCAGGAAACAGCCGACAAGGCGCTTGCCCGTTTGGTGGAAGAAGGCATTGACGACAATAAAGTCATGGCTATCTGGCCTGACCTCACCTCTCCTGAATCCCTTGATGCGGATTTTGCAAAAGTAAAGCAGGAATTCGGACACATCGACATTCTTGTGAACAATGCGGGCGTGAGCTCACGAACAAACTTGCTTGATTACTCCGCAAAAGAGTTTGAAGACGTGATGAAGCTTAACCTTGATGGTACCTTTTTCGCCTCCCAGGCAGCAGTTCGCATCTTTCGTGAGCAGGGAGAGGGCGGCGTGATCTTAAACACAAGCTCTATGGTGAGCATTTATGCCCAGCCTTCCGGTTCGGCATATCCCATCTCGAAGTTTGCCGTCAATGGCCTCACGAAGTCGTTGGCACGCGAACTTGCACCAGAAGGCATTCGCGTTAATGCGGTCGCGCCTGGTATTACCCATACCGATATGGTCGATAACCTGCCGGATAACGTGATTCAGCCTCTGATCGCTTCCATTCCGCTTGGCAGGATGGCAGAGCCTGAAGATATAGCGAACGCGTTTTTGTTCTTGGCATCTGAGATGGCAAGCTACATCTCTGGTGTTGTGCTCTCTGTTGACGGCTTAGCCCGATCATAATTTACTAAGACAGAGCTTATGTTGTCGGAAGCGCCCTTGGCCTCTTTGAGGTAAGGGCGCTTCTATATAAAAGGTGCTTCTACATAAGAGGCGCTTCTATATAAGAGGCGCTTCTACATAAGAGGGGGCAGCACTGAGGACAGGATGCATCCCACAAGAATAAGCACGCTTATCAAAAGCGCTGCAATGTCTCTGCCGTGTATGGGATATTCTTTAAAGCCGCTTTGACGCGTGCGAAGGTCGAAGCCTCTCACTTCAGCAGCAATGGCAGAGGAATTGGTCTTCCGCACAGAAGAGATGAGAAGCGGCGCGCACAGAGGCACCATCAAGCGTACCTTCTTCACAAACGAGCCGTCGAATTTAACGCCGCGGGCAGATTGCGATTCCATAATGCTGCTCATGTCATTCATGAATACCGGGATGAAGTGAACGGCAGACGTGAACGTAAAGGCATATTTGTACGGCACATGCAAAATCTTGCAGCACGAATTTGCGATGTCGTTGAGCTTGGTCACATACATCACCAGGAAAAGAGGCACGGCGCATGCCACCAAACGGATAATGATGAGGCCGGCAGCAAAGAGCGACCCTGTCCCGATATAGCCCCACGGAAGGTTTATAAGCACGTCTCCGCTTGGATTGGTGAGAAGCGCTATGATGGCCAAAATGACCGAAAAGAAGGCGACGGCTTTTGCGAGGCCGAGTGCTTGCTTCGCCATTGCACAACTTGCAGCTAACGCAAAATCGAGTATGAGTATCGCCAGAAGAATGGTGATGTTTGATGTGCAGAAGCAGGCGACAGAGATAAGAAGCGCGCATATGAGTTTGACGACAGGGTTCAGCCTATGAAGCAGGCTTTTCCCGGGAACGTATTCAAGAAAGCCTTTCATTGGAGTGCCTCCTCATAGTCGCAGACAATGCCCGAGTTCTTCGCATACTTGCTGCGTATGTCGGCATAGATGGCATTCGCCATATCAGAGATCGTATTGGCGCAAGCGATCTTCGAGGTTTTGTCGACTGTCCCTTGCGCTTCCAAGCGCATTGAAATATCGGTGATTTGAGGAGCAATGAGATGCGCGCGCTCAAGCGTGTCGCGATTGCGCAGAACTTCAAAGGTCGGGCCGTCTTGGACAATGCGGCCGTCGGTCATGGCGATGACACGCTGCGCATAGTCGCCCGTGACTTCCATGTCGTGGCAGACCATAATGACCGTGGTTCCGCGCAGATTCATGCCGGCAACAATTTCCATGACTTTGCTGCATTCGCGGAAATCAAGGCCGGTCGTTGGTTCGTCAAGCACCAATATCTGCGGCTCGCAGACGATAATGGAGGCCAGCGCTAAAAGCTGCCTCGTGCCTCTGTTAAGCAAGAAGGGCTCAGCATCAGGGTCGAAGTGGAAGCGCTCGATCATGGCATCGACCCGTGCCTGCGCTTCTTCGTCATCTCTTCCTTGAGCGCGAAATCCAAAGGCAAGCTCTTCGCGAACGGTATTGCAGCAGATTTGGCGATCAGGGTTTTGGAAGAGGAAGCCGATCTTAGATGCGAGATCGCTTGTTTTCATGGCTGCTGTGGAAACGCCGTCAATGAGCACTTCGCCGCTGGTGGGTTTCAAAAGGCCATTGATAAGGCGCATGGTGGTCGATTTGCCGGCGCCGTTTGTTCCAACAAACGCGACAAATTCTCCCTGGTCGATGGTGAAGCTGACATCGCGCAGAATAGGGGTTTCGATCTCATACGATGCGCATACGTTTTTAAATTCGATCATGAAAGCACCTCCGTGCAAATAGCAGTTGCTTGTGCGACATTAGTAGCCGTGTCTTTTGTGTAGAGGCCGCGTCCGCGCAGGCGATTGACAAGCGTCGTTGCTCGCGGGCAATTGATGCCTATAGCCAGCAAGTCATCTGAATGAGCAAGCACGTCTGTCGGCGTGCCCGCATAGCGGATCCGGCCGTCTTGCATGATGACGAGCAGGTCGGAAAAATCTGAGAGAAGCGCGATCTTTTGCTCAACGACAATGATGGTTGTGCCATGCTCTTGAGCGTATCGCTGCAAAAGCGTAAAGACGTTGAGGGATGAGGCGGGGTCAAGCTCAGCGGTTGGCTCATCGAGCACGAGCACGTCTGGGTGCAGCGCAATAACAGAAGCGATTGCCACTTTTTGCTTTTGTCCGCCTGACAAGCTATCGATTGAGCGCTCTTTCAAATCCGCGATGCCCATGTGGTCAAGAACTTCGGTAAGACGCTCTTCGATTTCGTCTTTCGGCACACCAAAGTTTTCCATGCCGTAGAGGATTTCATCTTCGACAACGGATGAAACCATCTGAGAATCGATGTCTTGGCAGACACTTCCCACATGCAAAGAGATATCAGTGAGTGATGCGATGGTTGGATCAAGACTGCAGATGCTCACAGATCCTTGCTGAGTTCCTGGATAGCAGTGGGGGATAATCCCGTTAATGGCATAGGTGAGCGTGGATTTTCCCGATCCCGCAGCTCCTGTAATGCCGATGAATGAGCCTTTGGGAATAGCGAGATTGATATCAGAGAGTGCACGTGTGTTGCCTTCGGCATACGTGAAGCTGAAGTCTTGAAGGACGATTTGTGCGGAAGCGTCGTCTTGAAGAGTGTTTTGCGATGCTGCATTTAGGGGATCGGTAGCAGCGTGTGGCGCAGCGCTCGGTTGAGAGGGCGCCCCTGTGCGGTCTCGCTTTAGCACGCGCCGCAACGGAACGGTCAGAAGCGCCACCACAATGCAGTTTATGGTCGCAGTGCCGAACACCATAACTGCATACGTCGCGACCGTGACCACAAGAGGCAGGCCGTTTAAGGCAACGCCAACGATGATCGCAAAGGTATACCCAGAAACGACCGTTGAGAGAAACGTAGAAACGAGCGGGTTGAGATCGACCTTTTTGCCGATGCGCAACGGTATATGAATGAGTAGGCCGCAGGCGAAAGCGCCTAGCGTTTCAGACGCGATATTGACCCAAGGCGTTGCATTGAGCATAGGTATTTGACATAAAAGTCCTGCCAAAAGGCCTATTACAATGGATTGTGCGACGTTAGGTCTCACAAGAATAATGGCAAGGCAATACATGGCAATGATGAAGTTGGGCTTCATGCCAGCGAAGCTCAAAAAGCTTGATACGGTGAGCTTGAGCACGGCGCCTGCCGCGAGAAGAACTGCTACCAAGATGAGGTCTTGTACCGTCAAACCCATTTTCTTTTGAACGTTTTTCTGTTCCATCTTTCCTCCTGTGCCGGTTTCTTTTGTACATACCTAAACCGGTCGTTTCTCCGCGTACCTTGAAAGAGGTACGCGGAGAAGGTTTCGCGCAGTCATAAAAAAAGACCTGCCCTTCAGATAAAGGACAGGTCTTTGTAAGATCTGCGGTGCCACCTTTATTGGTTCGATAATCGAACCCACTCATCGGCATGCTATCACATGCCTTGCCACTAACGCGGGCTCACGGTCCGGATACTCTGTCGCGATCCTTGGTATCGAAGGACGGCTTCGATAGGAATGCAGCATTTCCCCTTTCCCTCGGCGACCCATTTGCCAACCATCATTTCTAATGGACTCTCAGCAAAGCCCGCACTCTGTGAGCTATTATGTTGACTTTACTTTCGCCTCAACGGTTTTAGGTATATTCAATTGCTAGCACAATAGCACATAAATGAGGCATGTCAAAAAAATTTAACTGAATTAAAGCAACTGGTTTCCTGAAAGATCAATAATGCGGGCGTCTTTGACAATGCCGTCTTCGACGATGATCTTTCCAATAGTGCGAGGCCAGTCTTCTCGTGGCTGTGTCGCTGAACTAGGATTGAATATAAGTTCTGCTGGGAAGCCATCACATGAGCACGTGAGACGTGGAATGTGGGTGTGACCGTGGATTCTCACTTGAGGATCAGCAGTGCCGATGAGCTTTTTGATGCTGGCATGAGAGACATCCTTTGGTTTGTGCGCGACGAAAAAGGAGACGCCGTCAAGGGTAAAGGAAACGTAGGGTTTTACGTCCGGCGGAAGTGTGTCAGGATAATCGCAATTGCCAAGAACCGCGTAGGTTGGTGCAAGGTTTTTGAGCTTTGTGAGTACAGTATTCGAGCAGATATCACCAGCATGAATGATGTAGTCGCATTCGGATAAGAGCTCTTGCGCCTTGTCATGCAAAGCAGCATGCGTATCTGAAATAACACCTATGCACGTCATATTTCGTCCCTTCGTGGTATGCAACTATCATAGACGGTTTCTTTGCAGAAGCCATGAGGTAATGGCGCGTTGCTTGCGGGGTTTATTCTTTTCACGTACAATTTGCAATCGCTGATGCCAGCGTGGCTCAACGGTAGAGCAATTGATTTGTAATCAATGGGTTGCGGGTTCGATTCCTGTCGCTGGCTCCATAAAACACAAGGTCAGAGCATATTTTTGCCCTGACCTCTATTTTTTTGCACAGGCTACGTCCCCGTTGTCCCGTTTGCGGTTGTGCTATTTGGCTATTTGTTGATGGCTAAAAGGATTCGTGCCAGACAATCTCATCAAGATCATGGCGTTCATTATGAGGGGTATTAGGTTTGCACGTCTTGTCAGCTATGCCCAGCATCAAGAATTGGAACGGTACAAGGTTTTCTGGGATGTTAAAGATCTCGCGTGCTTGTGGGGGATCATAGGCACCGACAATGCAGGATTGGACGCTTACTGCTTCAGCAGCTAAAGCCATTTGCCCAATACAGATACCGCAATCAACCCATCCATAATCAGGAACGACAACGGGATTTTTAGCTGAAACATCTTTGTCAAAACAGATCAACACGACGGTCTGAGCACCATAACGGCAACGAGAGCACGCATCAACCTTTTCAAGACCTTCTGGTGTATTCAGCACTAAGAAGCGCCATGGCTGCTTGTTGATAGCTGAAGGGGATAGTTTGCCTGCAGTAAGAATTGCGTTAAGTTGATCGTCTGAGATCTGCTCCTCAGAAAATTTCCTGCAGGAATAACGCGCTTTCATTAATTCGAGTATGTCCATGATTCTTCCTTTCATTTCAACAAGAAGTCTAGCTACACCACATGTGAGGAAGAATCGTCATGAACATTTGTAAAGATGCTATTGAACTACCGTTGCAGAAAAGCCCCACTCAAAACGGGACAACGGGGACGTAGCCTATTGTCCCGTTTTGAGACAAGATAACGTGCAAATCGGGACAATAAGCTACGTCCCCGTTGTCCCACCCGTTGTCTTTGTTGTTAGAAAAACGGGACAATAGGCTACGTCCCCGTTGTCCCGATTGGGTTATTCGTTGGCGAAGAGGGGAGTGGAGAAGTAACGCTCGCCGGTATCGGGAAGGATGGTGACGACCGTTTTGCCCTCACCAAGTTTCTTGGCTAGCTTTTTAGCGGCGGCATAGTTCGTGCCAGATGAAATGCCGCATAAGATGCCTTCGACTTGAGCCAGATCGCGTGCTGCTTGCAGTGCTTCTTCGTCAGAAACGATGCAGATCTCGTCATAGATTTGTTGATCCAAAATATCGGGAATGATGCCATCTCCGACACCCATCTGAAGATGCGTCCCAATCGCTCCACCCGACAAGATAGCGGCATTTTCAGGCTCAATCGCCCATATAGCGATATCGGGATAATGCGCTTTTAACACGCCTCCGACGCCAGTAATGGTGCCACCCGTGCCAATGCCGCTTACAAAGCCGTCGATCGTGCCTTCCACATCATCAATGATTTCGCGCGCAGTATTGTTTTCATGCGCTTTCAGGTTATTCACGTTCTCAAATTGTTGCGGAACATATACGTTCGGATCTTTTTCAGCCATCTCTTGAGCGATGGCAATACATTCCTGAATGCATGCGCCAATGTCGCCCGAATCATGCACTAAAATCACTTCTGCGCCATAGTGGCGCACGATTTTCCTGCGCTCTTCAGAGACTGAATCGGGCATGATAATGCATGCGCGATATCCTTTTGCCGCGCATACTAGTGCAATGCCGATACCCTGATTGCCGCTTGTCGGCTCAACAATGATACTTGAAGGTCCAATCAGCCCTGCCTCTTCTGCCGCCTCAATCATTTCAAGGGCGGTGCGGGTTTTGACAGATCCTCCGACATTGACACCTTCAAACTTCGCCACGATGTCGGCTTCGCCTTCCTCATGCAATCGAGACAGTTTGATCAAGGGCGTTTTGCCTATTGCATCAATAATATTGTTGAAAACCATAGAGAAATACCTGTTCGGTGTCGTCGTGCAATCCAGATGAGAATACTACCAAATGCTGCCTCAGGTGGCATATTCAAATATCAAGCATTCGACAATGCGGGCAAGATGTGCCAGATCGGCGACGCGAATATATTCATCGCAAGAATGGAAGTTTGTCATGCCGGTCCCAAGCGTTATGGCGTTAAATCCCTTTGTGGCAAGCACATTCGTATCAGCGCCGCCGCCAGAAAAGATGTACTGCGGCTCAATCCCAGCGACAGAAATGGCTTGTGACAGGCGCACGACTATTTCGTCATCTTCCTTGAAAAGAACACCGGGGTAATCAAGTGTCCAGTCGATATCAACCTGGGCATCATGCGCGTGCGCGCCAGCTTCAAGTGCGTGCGTCATCGCCTCTTTTTGGTTGAGCACTTCATTTTCATACAACGAGCGGCATTCGCCTTGAAGCGCGCAATCGCTCGGAACGATATTGACAGCAACGCCGCCGGATATGGCGCCGATATTGGCAGTTGTATGGTCGCCGATTCTTCCAAGCGGCATCTGCGTTATGGCAGAAGCGGCCGCTTGAATAGCAGAAACGCCCGCTTCGGGCTCCACTCCTGCATGAGCGCGCCTGCCGGTAAAAGACGCACGAAGCGTGTAGTGATAAGGTGCGCCCATAATAATAGTGCCAGGGCGGCCGTCCGCATCAAGCACAAAGCAAGGAATGGCATCCTCGCTCGCGCATCCACATTCTTCAAGAACGCCACGCACAAAGTCGCTCTTCAGTGCGGAAGCGCCTAACAAGCTTTGTTCTTCGCAGACAGTAAGGAGCACCACAAGGGTTGGAAGCGGAACATCCGTGTCGTGTGCCGCCTCGATGCCTTCGAAGATAGCCGCTATACCCGACCTATCATCGGCTGAAAGAATGGTGTCAGAAGAAGAGCAAATAACTGGCTCATCTGCCGGACAGCGCGGATCAGATGCCTCAACAATTTCAGGGCAGATTCCCTCGCACGGCAACACGGTGTCCATGTGCGCACAAAACGCAAGTATGCCCGGTGCTTCTCCAGGTAAAACAGCTATAAGATTTCCAGTATCTGAGCCTACGCTTTCATATGCGTCATCTCGATAGATCGAAAAGCCAAGCGCTTGAAGCCGCTCTGCGCAGTAGGTCGCCATACTGTCTTCCTTGAAAGAAGGCGAATAGATGCGCACCATTTCAAGAAAGCTCGCTAATACTCTATCGGAATTCACCATGAACTATCTCCCTGACCGCGAATTACCCGGATTGCAAATTACCCTGACCGCAAATTACCCGGATTGCGAATTACCCAGACCGCAAATTACCCTATGCGAGTCAACCTTTTACTTCGCACCATACTGCGCATAGTAATCATCCAAAGCCGCTCGCATCTCGTTGTTGATAAGGCCTTTTCCGCTGAGATACTCAATCACTTCCGACATTGAAACAATCGCCGACGTCGGAAAACCGTAGCGATCCGATACCTCTTCAAGGGCACTTACCGAACCACCGCGTCCCACCTCTTGGCGATTGAGCGACACTTCAAGGCCGCAGATCTCAACGTCTGCAGCAGCGCGCAGAATGGGATACGTCTCTTCAATAGACTTCCCCGAAGTCGTTACGTCTTCAACGATCAAAACGCGATCTCCGTCATGAAGAGGGCTGCCCAACAAAATGCCCGTATCGCCATGATCCTTGACTTCTTTGCGGTTCGAGCAGTATCTGACTTGTTTGTCATAAAGCTCACTGATACCCATAGCGGTTACCACTGAAAGCGGAATGCCTTTGTAAGCGGGGCCAAACACGACATCAAAATCAAGCCCGAAGGTATGGTTGATGGCCTGGGCGTAAAAGACGCCGAGCCGGTGCAGCTGATCTCCGGTCACATACGCGCCCGCGTTCATGAAAAAGGGCGACTTTCGACCGCTCTTCAACGTGAATTCGCCAAACTTCAGCACATCGCTTTCCATCATGAAGTCGATAAATTCCTGCTTATATGCATCCATACTCAGCTCCTTAACGGCGACATCTTCAGATGCGCGAATCGCACATTACTATTCCGGGCACAAACCGCGCTTTGCATTCCCTCTACACATCGCGCAAGCGCCTTCAAAGAATTCCTTATTAGTATAAAGCCTACAAGCATATCTGACGTATTTGTGCCAGTATGCGATATCATTTATCGAAGTATGCAACCTGTCTTGCTGTGGAAAGGGTGGGCATGTCTACCTTCGTTGCTCATTATCGATCACCTAATGCATCTGATAAGAGAGCCATAGGCATGTTCGAGTTCACGAGCGAGGCGCGGTTGGGTTCAAAGGCAAATGTCCACGATGCCCGGATAAAAATGCTCGAGCTCTATGGAAATGATGCTTTGGCATGGCAGATTGAGAAGGTGGAGCACAAAACCGCCTCTGCTGCCAAACGGCAGATTGATGGACAATTGGAGCTCGATTTCAGAGAGCCGGTACACAAATCTGGTAAGACACGCAAGCGATCTACCAAGCGAGGCATCCTTTAGGAGGGTCAAATGAAGAAGAAACACCTGAAGTTTCTCAAAAACGTTGTGGAAACACCTTCCCCGACAGGTTATGAAGTGCCTGTTGCATCG
>CAYPKC010000031.1:0-10732 GCA_964411215.1 uncultured Eggerthellaceae bacterium
CGTAATCGAGAGCGCTCTTTCCGAAAGTGCGCGCAATAGTGGAGAAGACTGCATCGAATTCGTCTGAGCTCTCGGCGTCTGCCAAATGCTCACAAATGAGACCGACCGTGCCTGCCGCCATAAAATCGAACACGGCTTCGTCTGCGCTCCCCATTGCCTCAGTATCGATGCCGAACTCGGAAAGCCACAGTCCTTTAAGCACCCCTTCCAGATGATGGCGAATGCGCGGATGCGCCCGAGCTATCTTTGCGACCAGCAGCATCCGCGCCCTCACTCGGGTGGGAATCGCCACGTCGTTCCCCTCCATGAGCGCGCGAGCGATATGGGGAACGGACTTCGGCGCCAAATCGTCAAGCGCACTTTTCGCCGCGCCATCAATAGATGGGAAATGGTAGTAGAACGTATCACGATTGCAGCCCGCTGCTTTCGCCACGGCAGAGACAGACACGTTCTTGTGTGGGTTTTTCGCCAGAAGTCCGAAGTAGGCTTCAATAATCCTGTCTCTAGCGGATGCACGGTCAGCGCTGCTGTATCTCCCCATGGCGCTCTCCTTTCCGACACTTCCAGCATTTTGTCGGAGCATCTTTTCACGTCTGCGGCTATGATACCCGACACCTGTCGGAATCAGAAGGGATGTCCTATGCGCGTACTCGTTGCACCCATGCTGGCCATGGCAGAAAGTGCTGGGCCTGTCAGTCGGGCACGCGCTCTCGCAGCCGCCATGCTTGCAAGAGGATGGGACGTCGCCCTCTGCATTTCGGAAGGAAGCCCGGCAGACGCATCCGGCGGAGTGCGCACGATTCCCGTTCATGCCCCATCTCCGCTAGGACTACCGCGCATTGTGGGAAAGCGGATGTTTCCGTTGGCTCAGCAGCTTGGTTTGAATCGGCATGTTCCTATAACATGCTTCGACGACGTGTTGAGGCTCACCGGTAACACGGACGAGCGCTACCTTACGGCAGCAGTTGAGCAGCTGCGCGGGATCATCTGTACCGGTCGATTCGATGCCATCTATTCCGAATTCAACATCGCCGCGATCATTGCCGCTAGGGCAGAAGGTATCCCCGTATTCGGCACGACGAGCTACCCCACACAGCCATCCTACGCGAGCAACTCCGCCACAGCCGCCGGCGTGAACCGCGTGCTGCGTTCGCTGTCGATGAAGGAGGTAGTATCGCCCGAAGACGTATTGCTCATGCCGCAGGTTCGCTTCGTTCCGTCGTGCCGCGCGCTGGAGCCTTTCGCAGAAGATAGCCCCGTCATCTTCACGGGACCTTTCACAGGTATGCGCTCAGAACCGCCCGATACCTATCGGAACGCAGTCATTGCCTACCTCGGTAACGGCACCCTCACACCTCGCAAGGCATGCAAGGTCCTCACAAAAGCGCTGCGGAACGGCAGGCATGAGCTCTACATTGCCGGGCTTCCCGAACATTTTGCGGAAGGCGTGCACACCGCTCCGCGCTTCGATTTCGCCGAGCTGCTTCCCCATGCCGCGATCTTTGTGAATCACGGCGGGCAGAACTCGGTGATGGACGGCATAGCTTATCAGGCGCCCCAACTCATTTGCCCAGGAAACGTGTTCGAGCGGCGCTTCAATGCAGAGGCCGCTGTGAGAAACGGCGTCGGCATATCGCTGGAATACGGACGTTTCGATATGGTAGCCGTACGCGAAGCCATCGAGCAGCTAGTAGATGACCGAAAGAGGTTTCAGGAAGCGTCTGTCGTTCTGCGCGCAGAGCTTTCTATGCTCGGCGGCGCAATCAAGGTGCTAAGCATCATAGACGCATAGTGGGACAACGGGGACGTAGCCTATTGTCCCGTTTTGCAGCAATGCGGATAACGGAAAAGTGGGACAACGGGGACGTAGCCTATTGTCCCACTTTGTGTAAGGCGAGACTGTTTCCCCAGTTAAAAAGCCTGAAAGTGGGACATTAAGCTACGTCCCCGATGTCCCGATCGAATGTAAAACGGGACAATAGGCTACGTCCCCGTTGTCCCACTACCGCTATCAACGCACCGGTCTTTTGCGTAGCGAGATCAGACAGAGCGCGGCGACGACGATGAAGCCTATGCCTCCAACGATGCCGGCGGGCGCGGGGCCGATGAAGGGACTTGCCGTGCCGACGAGGAACATGGTGGGTCCCGCCGCGCAGCTGTTCACAGCGCCATGGGCGAGCACGGCAGGAAGGCAGCTCTTCGCGCGCACCGTGAGCCAGCTGAACAGGCAGCTCAAGACTATGCAGAAGCAGCACATCGCAGCGATCCCAAGAAAGGGCCATCCTGGATAGCCCAAACCATAGTTGTGTCCGAGCGCTGTGATGGGTGCATGCCAAAGACCCCAAATGACGCCGCTTATCACCACCGAGAACGTAGCGCTTCGCTTCTCCAACATATACGGCAAAAGGTAGCCACGCCATCCCCATTCTTCCCCAAAACAGGTCACGCAATTGAGGAGCGGTGCGACAAACACGAGCGCCAGTTGCGCATACCCGAGCATCCTGATCTCGGATTCATCCATCACAGCTGGCGTGCCGGTCGATCCCAGCTGTTCCTGCGTCGTCTCGACGAACGTCGGCATGGAAGGGTCAAACTGATTCGGGTTCAAAAGAAAATACGCCGCGCCGCCAACGGCCACAAGCGCGATCGGCCCAAGCCATCCGGCCACATAGTACTTCCACGTCCGCTTGAACTTAACTGGTTTGATCCATACATCGTGGAAGCCTTCGCCCGTGAGTAGGCGCGTGACGACCACGCCGATAGCCGGAAAAAGCATCCCCACTCCGACAAGCATCACGGTGAGCGAGTCGGAAAAGACGCTCTTCCCCGCCTCCATAAGCGGCACGGCACGCGGATACACGGCGGCTAACCAATAGCTCCAGGTCAATATGAAGGTAACGGCGCAATAGGTGGCGACACGATGGTCAGCCAGGCATTTTTGGATGCGTTTCATGAAGCATCCCTCCTTTCGGATGCGATTCCTTGGATTCATTCGGTTTTTAAGATCGATCCCCTTTACGCGCTCTTCAAAAGCGCGGAGGGTCAGTAGCTCTTCGCCCTCACAGAGAGAACGAAAGGATGATGAAGATGGCAGTCACTATCAGAAAACCAACGATAATGCCCCAAGCAGCCGGCCTTCCCAGATTGACGGTCCAGCCTATCCCGAAACGCTCAGGTACGAAGAGACTCGCGTCGTCGCGATTCCAGTAGAAGATCCCGAGTTTCCAATAGCGATCATCATCCACAGGCATGGACTCGGGCGCCTCCATGCGGCGCAGCAACCGCGAGCCGTTTTGGCCGTAAACCATCGTGACCGCGATAGCTGCTACGAGCACGATGGCGATCATGATCATGACGGGAAGCAGTGCCTGCATCATGGTAATGACGTCCATGAATGAGAGCACGATGATCGGCCCCATGAACGAGAGCATCGTTCCCAATCCGACGAGCAGGATGCTCTGGGCGCGGGCGAACGCCCCATAAGCCCACGCACTCGCAGCTGGGCGGGCAGCATCGACCCCCTTCTTCGAACGCAGGATACTCCAATGCGAGAAAGCGAAGCATCCGTCCAAAAACACAACGAGGAAGGTCGGGAAGGCTGCGGTGATCGGAGTCTTCTCCGCCCAATGGCTCACCTGGCCGGAGAGGCCGATGTTCGTGGCGATGAGATCCGGCATAAGAGGATATCCAACGACGCAAACGAGCGCGGTGATGGCGATGGGCACGAGGAACAGGAGGTCCCATTTTTGGGACAGAGGCTTTGGCGCGGGTTCTTCAGCGATGAAGCCGAGCCGCTTGGCCGATTGCGCTTTCCAGTCGCGTTCCTTCTTGAGCGCGATAGTTCTTTGACGAAACCACAGCATAATTCCGTAGCTTCCGATGCATAAGGCCAGCTCCGAAATGATGAGCGCCGGAAGAAACGCCTGTTCGGGATCTATACTGATGGATGCGCCGCAGAGGGCAGTGAATGCTGCCGTTATGATTATGATGATGGTGAAATAGGTGCGCTTGAGCCGCTTGACCTCGGGATCGCTCGACGCGGCATCGGGGATGGTCACAGCAAAACACTCGCGCTTTGGCATGAGGTAAGGCGTGACGGCTGCAAGGATTCCCGTGATCGGAACGAAGAGCAAGACCAAGCCGAGCAGGACATAAAGCGTCGGATCTATGGATTCCATAGTTGTCAGGCTCCTTGCATGGAAGTGTTCGCTGTGCTCGATGCGCAGGCGGAGTTCTCTTTAGTGCGTCCTTTGGAGTGCGCTTTGGAGCGCGCCGCAGTCGCTTCGTCTGCTCCCGCGCCGATAACCCCGTAGGCACGTGCGGCTTGGGCGGCGGCAGATTCGAGGAACTGACCTCGCGTTCCTCCGCATGCGCGATACGTGAGCGCCAGCTTGAACAGGTCGCTTTCCATCTTCTCTAGCGACTCGCGATTCTTGTCGGCTCGGGAAGCATCGCTGGTTTCACTGATCACGGCGCCGGCGCGACCCCGCATTTGCACATACCCTTCATCGCGAAGCACGGCATAGGCTTTGTTCACGGTATGGAGGTTGATGCCCAGATCGCTCGCGAGCGATCGCACCGACGGAAGCGAAGTGCCGGGTTCCAGCTCTCCCGTTGCGATGCCGGCGATGATCTGGTCATGGATCTGCTTGTAGAGCGGCTCTGGCGAGCATTCGTCTATGGAAATGATCATGACAACGGTCTTCCTTGCGAATTTGTTCTACTTGATATAGATCATTTTAGGAAGGCTTTTGTAATATGTCAACTAGAACATTTTCGTCTGCGCGAATGCGAACAGAAGAATCAACGGGACAACGGGGACGTAGCTTATTGTCCCATTTTGAGAGTTGGAAACGGTTCTCTTGACTCAATACTTTTGGCTTGCCCCTGTCGAATATCAGTCTATGAATGTTCAGCCAGAAGCACCAGCAAATGGATCGGTGCCATATCTAATAGCCTTCCACATGCCCCGCTCCCACTCAGCAGCAGGAGTGGTGCCATCATACTTCACAAATCTTATCTGTGCCTGCCATATCCTCTCAGCCGATGCAAGTCTCACTTCAACATCTGCGATTGCAGGAGCTGGGCGATTGACCGAGATAATTTCATAGGACTGAATAGGATGCTCTTCATAGAGACTCCTTGCTTCAGCAGCAAGCTTATTGAAGGAGCTATCTGTGAAGTTAGGGAAAAACTGTCCCAAATGGCCATAGTTTTTGACTTTCCAAGCTTCGAAATACTTATTGACGCTATCAATAATTTCCCGATCAGCGTCAGACATCTGCTCGAAATCGACTTCATATGATTGCCAATTCGCAAAATTTGATTCGAACTCAGCCTTTTCTTTTTCATGTTGACGCACATGGTCAAGAAGCTCAGAAAACGCTATTTTTTGTTCGCACTCCTGTGACTCTTTTCCCGTGTCAAGCAAGTTATTCGCCCAATCGCAAACACCAAAAAGCATGCACCAAGCTTTGCTTGCTATAACGATATTGTTATAATTCGTTTCCATCCCATGCATAATGCCATGTCGTTTTATATCAAATAGCTTTTCATCGTGCCGTCTTTTCACAGGCTCCCTAAACACTACTTGAGCCGAAGGCAAGCCCACTGATATTGTCGCGATAGTATCTTCTGTGTCCAACTCATCAGGTGTTCTGGCATGTAATCCTTTACGATGCTGTTTGTCGACATCACTCACAAATCCATCCATAACGGAAACGAGAACCAACACAACGCTGTAGTAGCGTCCTTCTAGGTAGTCGCGTGCTGCTTTTTCTAGCTGATGTATTCTTGGCCTCATATCCTGAAATCGATTCAGCCTCATTATTAAACTGTTCAGAATATGGTCTTCTTGCAACCAGCTGATGATGATTTGTTCAGCCTCATCAGCAGAATTTGTCGCAACCATTTCCTCAACTTTTTTAGTGCTAATATAGTCTGAAAAGACCCAATGCCTGTCGCCTAAAAGCTCATAAAAACCTACAATAAGATTAACTAGATTATCGATTTGTATTCTGATTTCATTAAGCTCCTCATTTGCTTTCGAATGGTAAAAAAAGCGAGCTAGCTTTTTATATCCATCAAGCGTCTCCCTGAGTTTTTTCACGCTAGGAATCTTTTCGACTGCGGCGCGAATGTCAACGCTGTTCTTCTTTCTCCCCTCCTCCTTTCTTTCTATATCTTCAAAGTGCTCTATTTCCTCTCGCCAGTAAGGGTTCTTCAATTCACGCAGAGCCAGTAGAGCGCTTTCCTGACTATCGAGCAAGCCTGCAAGCAGTGGTAGTTGATCTTGCTGCGGCTTCTCATACTCACCCGATGCGTTCACTCGGTTTGCCATGGCAAGAAACGCGAGCAGTTCTTTGTTCTCATCTTTGAAGACCTTCAAGAGCTCTTCTTGCAAACGCTCGGACTGGAAGAATGCTTCAAGGAATTCGTTCCAGAAGCCACTATCCCATTGATGAACAAGCTGATTACGCAAAGAAAGCGCAGTGATGTCCTTTGAGAAGACATCACTGCATAGTTCCTTTACTTCGCTATGGTTTTCTTCAGCGCATTCGAAACGCTCTGCAATCTGACGCAAAGAACGGAAATAATGCTCATAAACTAGGGAGAACTCATATTTTAAAGGGGTGCTGGGCTTATCTTCATCCGCAAGCGCTTCAAGTAAGTTGACGAGGCTCTCATAAGCAATCGCATGGTCTGGATTCACGACGCTTAGGTCACGCTTCATCTCGTTTCGCATGCGCGTCCAAAGGCTGGTTTCAGGAATCCGCAGAAACGAAGGCTCATCTGTTGATAGGCAGGTGTCTATGTCCACAAGCATGTCGAAGGTGATATTGGCCATACCTGTCTCGATTTTGCTGAGCGCAGGTTGGCTTATACCTATTTCATCGGCAAGCTCTCGCTGGGACAACCCAAGGTTAAGGCGCCTTTCCTTGATAGCCTTGCCCAGTGCCTTGCGTTGCACTGACGCTTGATCCACCTCGCGTCTCTCGTAGCTTTCAGCGTCTATCTCCTGCACGATGAAGCTATCCTGTGAGCTCTCTCCCCGACTACTCCTCAGAAGCTCGATTTCGTTGTACTCACTCAGCGAATGGGCGTCGAGGATTTCGCCGAGGTTCTGCCTTCCTGAAGGAGGAATTCTTTCGCGCACCCATTCTGCAGCCTCTTCTGAGCTCAGGCCCAGTTCGCCCCGCTCAACGAATGGAATAAAAAATGCCGGCACGGTCTCCACAGAAGCATCTTTCTGGATGTCTATCTGAAAACCTTTCTCGGCTGACCACTTCATGAACGCACAAGGCTTTGACTTCCTTCGGGAGCCGTCACGTATGGCGAAGAATGACTTTTTCATCGGAATTCGATCTCCTCAGCTATGCCCAGATCGAGTAGATGTTGCCAACGGGTTTCAACGATTTCCCATACCTTGTCTCTGAGTTCGACAGGCATCGCATCCTTCAAACCGTGGAAAAGCCAATCCTGACCATCGCCGATGATACACCCCCGTAACGTGCCCTTCGGAATAAGCTGTAGGTTGTATTCGAGCGATCGGCTAGCTAGATAGTTCTGCGCTTGGTAATCATCCATCGCATCGAATCGCGCGATACGGTCGCAATCGTCATAGCACGAGAATGCGAGGGACACTCCATGATCGAACAGGGGAGCGAGTTTGACGTCGCCATCACTCAAGACAACCTCAACGTTTGCGCCATGCCTATCGCGGTTGATGATCAGATAGTCGAATGCCATCATCGCGTTGACATCATCTGACCATCCTTTACGCGCGCAGAATTCAAGGGGGGTTTCGTCGCCGAGAGCGTTCTGTTCGATATATCTGTCCAATGCCAGCCTGCGCTCGTGTGCCGCCCTGTAATCACACGACTCGCTCAGCCAGGTCTCATGCTCCTTGCCGTTCACGATCACCATCGCATGTATTAACCGATAGGGAATATGGGGGATACAGAGCCTCTCCAATATGCGGCTGGCAAGCAGCTCATTCACGGATTCGTGTCCATATATTCCGCGATATCGGTCATAACAAGAAAGCTTGTAGTATACGATTTTTCTGCTCGTCTTCGTACGTGATTTGAGGAAGGTGCCACCTGTCCCGCTCGTGACAGCCTTCTCGTCCCAAGCAAGATGGGTCATGTTTTGCAGCTTGTTTATGACATCGCGTCTTGCCATATTATCTCCTAAAATTTTTAAGTGTATATACTATATGATATACATATAAATGACTAGTATTCTAAAGAACTTGTGTCACGTGTCGCGTATCCCCATCCCCTTGACTCATGGCCGTTCAAGGTAGAGAAGATGCATGTCGCGCTTCTCCCCCAAAGGCTCGACATAGACGCCGCGCACGCATCCCCTGTCCTGAAATCCGAGCTTCTTCTGAACGTTGCACGAACGGTCGTTGCCTTCGTAGTAGCCTCCCCATATCCCGAGCAGCCCGAGGTCGTTGAAGCCGTGCTCGACCACACGCCTCGCGGCTTCAGTGGCATAACCGCGTCCCCAAAAGGGTTTACCGATCCAGTAACCCAGTTCTCCTTCGTCCCCAGAAAGCTTCATCGAGGCCACTTCCCCGAAGTTGAAACCTGCGCAGCCGACGATCTTGCCGGTCTCTTTCAAGGTCACACAAAACGTCTCCGGCGCCGAAAGTATGTCCCTTATGATCTGGGCGGTCTCCTCGACCGAACCATGTGGTGGCCAACCGGCGATAGGCCCGACTGCCGGATCCTTCGCCAGCTCGTACAACTCACCGGCATCCGTAATCTCCCAAGACCTGAGCACAAGCCTGTCCGTTTCAAGCACCATATTCGTCTGTTCGCTCATAGCCCCAGCTCCTCTTCTCCCCACTGCTTCATAGCCAGCAAGATGGGCACGAAGCTTTCGCCCTGCGGCGTCAGCGTGTATTCAACGCGCGGAGGAACCTCACCAAAGTCAGTGCGGACAAGGAAGCCATCGTCTACCAATTCCTTGAGCTGCTTGGAGAGTGTCGACTCGGAAATGTTGCCGATGCAGCGCCTAAGTTGCCCGAAGTGGCGCACGTCCTTGAGCGCGATGTAGAACAGTATCTCAATCTTCCACTTTCCGCCGATCATGCGCTGGATGGTAGACACCGACTTGCAGCGCTCCACCTCTTCGCCTTGCCTTCGTGCCACTCGTTCCTTCCCTTCATGCTCCATAAAAAGACAGTACTTCAAAGATAACAGTTTTATGGAGATGATCGCATTGAAACCACCGCACAAAGAAAGGCGAGGTGATCAAATGCACTACACGGGAACTATCTGGCGACCGCCTTACGAGGCGAACTCGCTCATCATCGAGGTGACGGCGGGCTGCACGCACCACCGCTGCAAGTTCTGCACACTCTATGAGGATTTGCCATTCAAGTTTCGCCCCTCGCCTCTGGAAGACGTCGAGGCAGATCTTTTGGAAGCGCAAACCTGGTATCACGACCCTTTGCGTAAGGCTGAGGAGCGACTGTTCGAGCTCGATGAGGCGCAAATGCGCCGAGTGTTCCTCGCAGGAGCGAACCCCTTCGGGCTCAAAGCGCATCATCTACTGAAGATAGCTACACTTGTCCGCAAATATTTCCCGCAGTGCGAGAGCATCGGATGCTTCGCCCGTGTGACTGACATAACTACGAAGACTGACGAAGAACTGAGCGCACTGGCACAGGCAGGGTTCGATGGGCTGACTATTGGTATCGAAACGGGCGACGATGCGGCGCTGGCGTTCATGGACAAGGGCTATGAGGCGGCCGATATCGTGGAGCAGTGCGCACGCCTTGATGCAGCAGGCATCAGCTACGCATTTTTCTATCTCGCGGGCATTAGTGGTCGGGGACGCGGAATTGAAGGTGCAGTGGCTACGGCAAAGACCTGCAACCAAACGCACCCATGGCTTATCGGCGCAAACATGCTTACCATCTATAAGAGTTCACAGCTTTTTCGCGAAATAGAGGCGGGACACTGGAAGGAAGAATCCGAAATCGAAAAGTATAAAGAGATCAGTGAGCTTGTACGCCTTCTGGAGATTCCCGTCGAGTTCGCGATGCTGGGAGCGTCGAACCCGGTGATGTTGCGCGGCGAGCTGCCGGAACAACGTGAACAGATCCTGACTGCGCTCAACTCTATCATCATCGACATCGGCGAAGAGCGCCTACGAGACTACCGGATTAATCTAAAGCACTTGTAAATGAAACGCCAAAAGTGGACAACGGGAGAAAGTGGGACAACGGGGACGTAGCCTATTGTCCCACTTTCAAGCTCTCTAGCTGGGGAAACAGTTTTTTGCCGGCAAAAGTGGGACAATAGGCTACGTCCCCGTTGTCCCATTTAGACAGGAGTATGAACGAATTGGCGCGAAGCGATTCCATCTGGAGCGTCCCCTACGTCATCCTCATGACGGTGAACTTCTTCCAATCCATGGCGGCATTCATGACAAACACGACGCTTCCGGTCTATGCCGATTCGCTCGGCGCCTCAACGGCAACAGTCGGTATCGTCGTCGGCTCGTTTGCCATAACGGCGCTTCTGATTCGCCCCTTCGCCGGCCCTGCTTTCGACAGCTTTTCGCGCAAGTACTTGCTGCTCGCCTCCCAAGCCATCATCGGCGTGTCACTCTTGTTGTACGGGTTCGCCCATTCCATCGAAATGCTTTGCGCGATCCGCCTGCTACACGGCATCGGCATCGGATGCGGCGGTCCTTTGGCCATGTCATTAGTATC
>CAYPKC010000032.1:0-10595 GCA_964411215.1 uncultured Eggerthellaceae bacterium
GGCATTCAAAATATTTCGTTTTATGTATTTTCAACGGAAAACTGGAAACGGCCAGAAGATGAAGTCGAAGGGCTCATGGAGCTTTTCGCAAAAACCATGCTTGCCGAGGTTGATGGGCTTCATGAAGAAGGCGTTCGCGTCATGACAATTGGGGACAGCTCAAAGCTTCCCGAGAAAACGCGTCTCGCTTTTGAAGAAGCTTACGAAAAGACCAAGCACAATGATGGCATGACGCTTGTCGTTGCAGTTAATTATGGGGCGCGCGCAGAGATTATCCATGCGATACAAGAGTACGTCAATGAGAACCGGGAGCTCTTGGCTTCACATGATGCTCCTTTCACTTTAGATGAAGCAGCGCTTGAGGCGCATTTGTATACCAAAGGCATTCCCGATCCCGAGATGGTCATTCGGACGAGCGGAGAAAGCAGGCTTTCGAACTTCTTGCTCTGGCAAACGGCTTACTCGGAGTTTGTCTGCTCTGAGGTGCTCTGGCCTGATTTTGACCGCTATGAGTTTTTGCGCTGTCTTTTGGAGTACCAGTCAAGAGATCGCCGTTTCGGCGGGGTGGCATCATGAGCGAGAATCTGACACCCGACGCACCTCTCCATGAGATGCCCCAGAACCTTCCCGATGCCACAGAGCTTACCGAAAAGCAGCTTTTGGCGCGTGCGCGCTTAAAGAAGCAGACCGCAAAGCTTATCGAGGAAGATAAAGAAAAGCGCAGAGCGCAAGCGCAACGAAAAGAAAGGCTGCGCGAGAAAGCTGCTCAGTTTGCTGCTGCCGAAGAGGTGCGCACGACCGCTGAAGAGACGTTGATGTGGGATATGGAACCAGGCGTTCCTGAAGTTGTGTACAGTCCCGAAGATGCACCAGAAGGACCTCCCTGGCGCTATGAGCCAACGCCTGACAGAAAGGCCGAGAAGCAGGCAAAGAAGCTTCGTCGCGCAAAAACGAAAAGCAAGATCAAGCATAAGGCGCTCGATAAAACGCCTCAATCGTTAAAGAATGCCTCTGATCTGCAAATTCGTACGCGCACCGCCTTGGTCTATACGTTGCTTACTATCTTCTGCGTGCTGGCAGGCGATATTCCGATGCTTATCTATCTCATGGTGGTAGCAGGAATTTGCGCTGGTGAGTTCTATTACATGCTCCGCTCTGATGCCAAGCTTCCAAACGAAATGCTCGGCATTGGCGGTGCGGTACTGTATCTTCCCGCAACGTATTTTTTCGGATTCCCCGGCGCGCTCATTGTCACAATCGTGCTGTTGCTCCTTTTGATTGTGTGGTATGTCTTTTGGCTTAAGGCGCGCGTGCAAGACGTCGGTGTCAGCTTCTTCGGTGCTGCCTATACAGGACTTCTGTTGTGCGGCCTTATGATTATCCGACAGTCGCTCGATAGCTTCTGGGGCGGCGTCGTTGTCTTGCTTTTATTCTTGAGCGTATGGGCAAACGATGCTTTTGCCTATTTCATTGGAAGCCGATTTGGCAAACATAAGCTTGCGCCACGTGTCAGCCCCAAAAAGAGCTGGGAGGGATTTTTTGCCGGGCTTGTCGGTTCTGCTCTGGTGTGGCTTGTCATTTCATTTGTTCCGGGCGTTACCATGCCGCCCGCACTCGCCATTCTCTTCGGTTTGATTTGCGGTCTGGCGGAAGTTTTGGGAGACCTTGCGGAAAGCCGCATCAAGCGCAATTCCGGCTTCAAAGATTCCGGCACTATCATGCCCGGCCACGGGGGTCTTCTCGATAGGTGCGATTCGCTCTTTTTGGCCTCAACAATGGCTGCCATCCTCATGCTTGCAGGAGGATGCATTCCGTACAACATTTTCTAATGCGACCCCTTCGTTCTTAGGATCATCTATGGAAACAGCAATAGCCACGCCTCGGAGAATCTGCATTCTTGGCTCGACCGGTTCAATCGGCAGGCAAACGATAGATATTGCCAAAGCGCATCCCGACAAGATAGAAGTTGTCGGCCTTGCCACGGGATGCCACGCGAAAGAATTGCTTGAACAGGCACGAGCGTTAAACGTTGCGCACCTCGCCCTTGGGCACGAAGAACAAAGTAATTCGGCACAGGTGAGTGCTTTGCGCGCTTATGCGGAAAGCCATGGCACCGCGCTTCTTGTGGGAGAAGATACTCCTTTAAAGCTCATTGAGGCGTGCGCATGCGATGTGGTCGTGAACTCTCTTGTCGGTGCTTATGGCTTGAAGGCAAGTTATGAGACGCTTTTGAGTGGCAAAGTATTAGCGCTTGCCAATAAAGAATCACTTGTGGTCGGAGGCGACCTCATCATGCCATTGGTGCGAAAACGCGACCCGCATTATCCCTCTTTGGGCGAAGACGGCATATTTCATCCCGACGGCATTCTCATGCCGATAGACTCTGAGCATGGTGCGCTCTATCAGTGTTTGCTCGGCGAGAACATGGCTGAGGTGTACAAGCTGTGGGTTACGGCATCAGGCGGACCTTTCAGAGGGATGACGAGGGATCAATTGCAGCACGTAACGGCAAAGCAAGCCTTGGCGCATCCAACCTGGAACATGGGACCTAAGATCACCATAGACTCTTCGACGCTGATGAATAAAGGGCTTGAAGTGATTGAAGCACATCATCTCTTTGGTGCCTCGTATGACGATATTAACGTAGTAGTGCAGCCGCAAAGCGCTATCCATTCTATGGTCGAGTTCAACGATGGTTCTCTCAAGGCGCATTTAGGCAAAACCGATATGCGCATTCCGATTCAATTTGCCTTGAGCTATCCGAAGCGGTGGGCTACCCCTGTCGAGAGAGTTGATTTCTGCCACCTTGGCAAACTCGAGTTCGAAGAACCCGATACCGACACCTTCAGGTGCCTTGCTCTTGCTGAAAGTGCCGGTAGAGCGGGAGGAACCTTGCCTTGTGCGATGAATGCTGCAAACGAAGTTGCGGTCGCAGCTTACTTAGCTGGCGCATGCAGTTTTTTGGCGATTGCTGACTGCGTTGAATATGTCATGGATGCACACGTTACCCAAAGCGTATCTTCGATAGAACAGCTTGTCAGCGTAGATCATGCGTCTCGCGATGTCGCGAAAGCCTACCTTTCTTCCAGAGCATAATCGAAGTCACGATACCGAGGCTTCCCACCAAGGCAAAAAGGGTGAGCAACGGCAAGGAATCATCACCGGTTTTGGCAAGGGATCCGATCGGCGTTGCCCGTTTTGGCATTGTGCTAAAGGTTACCGTTTGATTGGCATCATCGATATCTTCGTGTGCTGCCACCAAAACTGATTTGGAATCACCGTCGCCTATCTGCATATCTCGATACAGGTATTCATGGACGACAAGTTCCTTCTGTCCGATTTCACTCGCATCGAATTCGAAGCGGACATCGACGGTTCCGGTTGGATTGTTGGGAGTAAATGTAGTTGTCGTGGTTACCGGCTTGTCTTTTACATACAATACGTCTTTTGTTTGCTTATCGATGAGCTTTCCTACCAGCATGTATTCTTTGCCGGGGATAAGGTTGGTATATGAGATTTTGTCGGTGACCGCAGCGCTCTTCGAATTCAAAAGAAGCTTGTCGCTATCGGTGGCATCGGTTGCAAAGGATTTGATCTTTGAGGTGACAAACTCAACCGTTTGGTCTTCGCAAGCATAGTCCGTCTCTTCGCAGACGATATCTCCTAACACGTCATCGGCAACTTCTGAGAGATAGACAAACGATGTAGCACGGGTGCCTTCAAGCCCGCGGGCATCAAAGCGATAGGTAAGCTCAACCTGTCCGGTACCGCTCGTTGCCGTAAATTCCGCCTCCGCCTCGACAGGCACCTCCTTATCTTTTGCGGCAACCATAATGGCGCGTTTCGTATCTGGATCCATGAGCTTGCCTACGACGTGATAGGTTTTGCCAACCATGGCATTTTGATACGTCACTACATCCTTAATAACGGCTTCGGTATCAGCCATGACCACTTTATTGTTGTCCGCGAAATCAAGCGCGAGAGTGCTGATTTCAAGGGAGACGACAGTCACCGTTTGGGCAGGATCTTCACTATCTTCGTGGGAAGCAACGAGCACGCCGTCGGCATACAACGCTTCGAACAAGACGAGCTTTCTGCCAACAAGCTCGGTGGTATCAAGCTCAAACTCGACCGCTACACTGCCGCTGCTTTTGCCGGCCGTGAAGGATGTTGTTGCCGTACCCAGGCATTCTTTGGTCTCTTGATCGATAATCTGCCCGCGCAATTCATAAGATGAGTGAGGAACGACATTGGCATACGTCACCGTATCAGTGATGCGAGATGCCGCATTTGCAGTAACGTCTTTATCGCCGTCGGCTCCATCGTGGGCACACGTTTCAAGGGCGGGCATGGAAATAGTCACGGTTTGATCGAAGTCATTGCTATCTTCGTGGGAAGCAACGAGCACACCGTCTTTGAAGAGCTTTTCATAGACAACGACGTCACTTCCCGCACAGGAGCGCGCGTCGAACGTAAATGCCAGTTCGACATATCCGCTAGAGGCAGTTGGGGTAAAGCGCACATGCTGCTCTATCGCATTCCCATCTTCTCCTGTAAGGGGCTGCCCGCTCTCTTTATGGTAGAGGGTGCCATGAAGCTCGTATTCTTCACCGATGATGGCATTGGTATAACTTACTTTGTCTATGATTTCAGTACGCGCTCCCGCAAAAGAAGTTTTGCCTCCCGCGTGGGCTTCGCGAGCCGCTGTGGTTATGGAAACGCTCTGCTCGCTTGAATCCAGCATGGTGCCCACATCGACAGGCGTGCTATCACGACTGATACGCAACCCCTCAAGCTTTACCAGCGTGAGATTTTTGTTGCGCGAACAGGGGAGCTCTTCAAGGGTATATGAGTCATAGGGCAGAGCCCCTCGCGTATCATCAACGGCAGATGTCTCATCACCTGCATTACCCCGAAACCAGACTCCGTACTCGCTGTTCAAAAGGCCTTCATTGACACTTCCGTCTTCTGAGAGCGCGCGATCATTTTCATTTGTATGGAAAGAATGCTTGTTCCATCCCGCCGAGGTGTTAACACAGCCGTTTTCATCAGTGACGAGCACATGGCGCTCTCCCGTTGTTTCGCTTGTGAGCGTGAAGGGAATGTGCGCAAGGCGCACCATGTCTGATTCGCGCACTTTGTTGAATGCGAGATCGCCGCGCTTGATAAGCTCTGCATCTTTTACCAGAGTATGTCCATCGTGGATAGAGGTGTCGCCGGTAAGTTCAACTGCGTTGCCGTTTTGCCTTGCCTGTACGACGTAGGTATTGTTTGACGGAAGATAGCCGAGAGGGGGAGTGGCCTCAGCGATAACATAGGTTCCGAGCGGAAAGAGGTTTTTGCCGGAGCCATTTCGTGACAGCGGATCTCCTGAGATGGGAGAGGCGCTTGAAAGATCGCACCGACCCGATTCATCAGTCGCAAAGACCCACGATTTGTGAGGCGCTCCACTAGCATGGGCTTCATCGGTCTGGTCGAATATCTGTTGATAGTAGTCAACGCGATACTGGGCGCCTTTGAGGGAGGCTGCAGCTGATGGTTTGTTGGCAGTACTCCATGCACTTTCCGCATCGTATTTTGAAATCTCAAGAAAAGGGGTGGAATACAAAGGACGGTCATATACTTTCGAGCCATTCAATCTCGTTGTCGTACCAGCAGCAACCGCTACGGTATAGATTTGTGTATCAAGAGCAAAGCCGGCGGGGGCTACTGTTTCTTTCACATAATAGAGACCGCGGGCGAGCTCTCCTGAGATGGCATAACCTTGGGCATTGGTTACAAGGGTGGTGGCAAGCGTGGTGCACGCGGCATCCGTAAAGACACCATAGTGTGCGCCTTCCCGTGAATAGAGAGGATGCTCATCAGTTATTTCGGGTGATGTTGATTCTTTTAAAAGATCAAGCCGCCCGACAATTGACTTTACTTCAAACGTGGCAACATCTTGAGTCTGGCCATTTTGCCAGAGCGTCCCAGAACCCTCGTATTTCCATGACTCATTGTTGACAAATTGCCGGGCGCTTGCCAAGGCAGATTCTCTCACTTGCTTGGTGAGCTCAGGGAAGGCACCGCCTTCTTCAGCACTCCAGACCTCGTAATATCTGTTCGGATACATGTTTTGCCAAATCAGACATTGCGCCATTAAGACGCGAGCGTTGTAAGGCAAATTGACCGCGTTGTACACATTCAGCATGTAGTGGACGAAGAGCGCATTTTTGGTCAACGTCTGTTGATTCATGATGGTAAGAATGCTGGTTGATGTTACCGTGCCGGCTTTAAAGACTTTGTAGGGGTTAACGCAAAAGGCAAGTTGTCCATTAACGCCGAGAATGCTTTCGGTGTACTGGTCATCAAGCACCCCATTGGTGTAGCGGTTCATATGAGAGGCGCTGGCCGTAATCTTGTGCGAGGTGGCTGTTTGCGCATAGGCTTTTTTAGGAACACATAGCAAGGGAAGTACGATAAGCTGCACGCTGAGCAACAAGGCTACAAAAGCCTTGAGAGAAAAGTGGCGAAGGGCTGGCTTTGGGGCGGTGTTCATAGTGCATCACCTTCGCATCTCGGGCCTGCCGCTTCGTCTAACGGTTTTGTTGTTCCGCACTGTGAGCACTTCCACGCCGTTTGCACTGATTCGGTAGAGGCGTCTTTGTCAATAACGGTTTCTGTCCATACGGGCGCAATTTGGATGGTCTCGTCGAGGGGAACATCGGTGGTAAACCCGGCATGTCCGCTTGCTTTTAAGTGCTCAGCGGCTATTCCGTCAATGAGCGCTCCGCATTCGTTGCACATCGTGTGGAAAGACGCTTTTGTTGCATACTGCGCAGCATGTTCGACTGTATGGGTTTCGGCGGGATGGGCGATGGTGTCATAGGCGGGAAGCCACTCATGTGCGCAGCCGCCCCTCAGAGAGGCATTCTTTTGTATTTGCTCAGGCACATCTACAAGCTCGCTATCAGCAGGGGAGCCCTTTGTATCTTTTCCATAAGCAGTTGCGGTGATGGGGATAACAAGGCAAAGCGAAAGCGCAGAGGCGGCTATGGCTGCGATCACGAGTACCCACAAAGCGCGCCTGTCCGAGAACGCGTGTCTCAAGGGGTGCATGAGGCGAGCACGACTACGTGGTCCCGAAGCATGTTGGGAGGCAAACATGGCATGTCCTTTCTCTCAAGAGTTCATTTGAAGGGAATAGTTCATGCCATGAATCTAAATGACGCATCGAGCAGAATGGTGTCACCAGCGCCTCTTTGGGGCGCATCTGCGGCATGCACAATGCGCAGAGTGAGAAGATGGGAAACTGCACAGAGGGGACTGTGAGCCTTCAGATATGATGCTTTTCTTATGCGCAGATCTGCGGATAATTGCCAAATATATGGGTAAACGCTGATAATAGCTACGAAATATGAAACGTATCGATAAGCGCAAACGATCTCTGGGCAACCTCGATACGACACAAAACAGACGCAAAGCTGACAAGTTGCGAGCGCAATGCTGGCAAAGACTTTGCATCTATAACGAGACACAGTAAGGATTTACTTCCTATGGATATAGTATTCACGATAGCTTGCGCCATTGTTGTCATCGGCATATTGGTGCTTATTCATGAAGGAGGCCATTATCTTGCCGCGCGGGCATTCGGCGTACGCGTGACCGAGTTCATGATCGGCCTTCCTGCTCCGAATATCGGTTTTAAAGTGGGACAGACGAAGTTCGGATTAACTATCTTGCCGCTTGGCGGTTATGCAAAAGTATGCGGTATGGAAACAGGGGAGGCCTCACCACACCTTGAAGACACCCTTGGCGTGGTGTTGAAAAAGGGTTCGGCCACGATTGAAGAGGTTGTGGAAGCGTGTTCTCTTACCGAAGAAGATGCCTATGAAGCACTTGAAGAGCTTGTTGAATGGGGGACGCTTGTGCGCCCTACGCGCAAAGATGCGTCGCAGTCATACAAGATCGCAGAGTATATTCCCACAAAGAAAGAAAAGAAGATTGCCCAACGCCTTTGCCAACCTGAGCCGGCAAAACTTGCCGAAGGGCGGCCACGCGACGGAGTGGATGTACACGATTTTTTTATGCGCGAGCAGGCTGTTCAGTATCGTCATCTTCCCTTTTGGAAGCGTTCTGTGATTCTACTCGCGGGTATCGCGGTCAATCTTTTGTTTGCTGTTGTGGCTTTCATCGTTGTCTATTCTGTTATTGGCGTTGATGTGGTGCATCCCCAAACAGGGGAGACGGTGCATATCTTTGCGACGCCCTGGCAGTCTCTCCAAATTGGATTCGGTTTTATCGGCATGACCTTCCAGGCCATCCTCAGCCTCTTTAATCCAGAAACAGCAGCTCAAACCGTATCGGAATCGGCAAGTATTGTGGGCATTGCGGTTATGTCTGGCAACTATTTCTCTGCGGGAATCGCCGAAGGCATCTTCTTTATGGGGGCCATTTCCATATCGCTTGGCCTTATGAACTTGCTTCCGATTCCGCCGCTTGACGGAGGCCGTTTCCTCATCGAGATCATTCAAAAAGCAACACGGCGCGATGTGCCTATGCGGGTGCTTGGAGCCGTAAGCGCTGCCGGCATGGTGCTTTTCTTATGCTTCTTTGTCTTTATGCTGAATCAAGATATTCAGCGGTTTGTTTTTGGCAATTGGTAATAACCCTTTTCGACGAGCGTCTTTTGCGAAGAGAGGAAGAGCGTGACACATCAAGTAAAAGTGGGAAATGTGCCTTTGGGCGGCGGTGCGCCTGTTGCTGTGCAGTCGATGTTGAATGCTTCGGCACGTGATGTTGAGGCGAATCTCGAACAGATAGAACAGCTGAATGAGGCGGGATGCGAGATTATCCGCATGGCGATTCCCTCGCGCGATGACGTCAAAGCATTCGAGCAAGTGTGTGTCAGGTCTCCGCTTCCTGTTGTTGCCGACATTCATTTTGATTCACGCATCGCGATGGAAGCAGCATGGCGCGGGGCAGCAAAGCTCAGAATCAATCCAGGCAATATCGGAGGGCTTAAAGAGACTGACAAGGTGATAGATGCGGCAAAAGGCGCCGGCATATCGATACGCATCGGCGTCAACGCAGGCTCTCTTGATCCAGAGATCTCCAATCGCCATGATCTGAGTTTTGCCGAAAAGCTTGCTGCATCGGTTTCATCGTATGTGGCCTATTTCGAAGAGGAAAAAGACTTCCACGATATCGTTGTCTCCGCAAAGGCACACGATGTGATGCAGACGGTAGAGACCTATCGCTTGCTCGCACAGGAACTGCCGCATATTCCTCTCCATATCGGCATCACGGAAGCCGGCACTGCCATGCAAGGGCTCATCAAATCTTCGGCCGGTCTTGGCATTCTGCTTGAGGAAGGCATTGGCGATACCTTGCGCATATCGCTCACCGATGACCCCGTGCTTGAAGTACGCGCTGCGTGGCTTCTTTTGCAAGCGCTCGGCATGAGGCGCCGCGTGCCGGAACTCATCAGCTGTCCGACGTGTGGAAGATGCCAAGTCGACCTGATAGCTATTGCAAAAGAAGTCGAGCATAGGCTTGAACATCTGACAAAACCGGTCAAGGTAGCCGTAATGGGGTGCGTGGTAAACGGGCCGGGAGAGGCAAAAGATGCCGACGTTGGCATTGCCTGCGGTGCGGGGCAGGGAGCGCTCTTTCGCAATGGTAAAATCATAGCCAAAGTAAGCGAGGGCGAAATCGTTGATGCCCTTATGCATGAAATCGAGGAATTATGAGCAAGATTTTAAGGATGAGCAAGCTGTACATGCCGACGCTGCGCGATGTACCGGCTGATGCTGAAATAGCAAGCCATCAGCTGCTTCTGCGTGCCGGTATGATAAGAAAGACGGCAAGCGGCGTTTATACGTTTTTGCCGCTGGGCTATCGGGTGTTGCGCAAGATCGAGCAGATTGTCCGCGATGAGATGGACGCAACCGGCGCCCTCGAAATTATGATGCCGGCACTGCAACCGGCAGAGCTTTGGTATGAGAGCGGGCGTTGGGATGATTACGGACCTGAGCTCATGCGTCTTGTTGACCGTCATGATCACGGATTCTGCTTAGGGCCGACCCACGAAGAGCTTATAACGTCGCTTATCCGCGGCGAGCTGCGCAGCTATAAGCAACTTCCCATCACGCTCTATCAGATACAAGTTAAATTCCGCGATGAGATCCGTCCGCGTTTCGGTTTGCTCCGTTCTCGCGAATTCATCATGAAGGACGCTTATTCGTTCCATGATTCTCAAGAGTCGCTGCAAGAAACCTACGATGCCATGAGCGTTGCTTATGGAAACATTTGCGATGCGTGTGCGCTCGAATGGCGTGCTGTTGAAGCAGACTCAGGGCAGATCGGTGGAAAAGTAACGACTGAGTTCATGGCTCTTGCTGATTCAGGCGAGGCAGAGCTTGTCTACTGCGATTGCGGATACTCTGCCAATGTCGAAGCCGGTGCTTGCCTTTCGCGTCCCACCGTCTATGAAGCAGGCGCCATCGAAAAGATTTCAACGCCGGATATCCATACGATTGAAGAGCTTGCAGCGTTTTTGAATATACCTGAAAGCAGCACAGTTAAAGCACTTTCTGGCAAAGACGACAAAGGCG
>CAYPKC010000033.1:0-10454 GCA_964411215.1 uncultured Eggerthellaceae bacterium
TAGCGTGTGCTCGACGATATGGCCTTTCATCGCATCAAACATTTCGTTCAGGAAGTATCCATCCTGTAAGTCAAGCTTCTTGTCGAGCGCGTAGACATGAAGATCGTACTTGTGCGTCTTGTCGGGCGGATACGGCCCGCAATAGCGATGGATCAGCTTCGGGTCGGTGTAGGAGCCAGCTTGCACCGAGATCTCGCTGTTGGTGCCCTGCACCATGTCAGCAACTTCGCCAGACTCTCTTGCATTTTCTGGAAGCGTCCCAATATTTGCCGGGATATTGCATGCTACCCAATGAATCCAAGGAAAACCAATGAGCGGCACTGCTTCCCAGTCGATAAACAAAACTGCAAGCATTTCGGCACCTTCAGGAACATCCTCAATCGTCAGAGGAAACGACACCAACGACCTGCCGTCTAAGCAATCTTCTGCCGGTGCATATTTTCCGTACTTATCAGGGAGCAGTCCGTCTTCCAATGGAACCGTGATCTTCATGCAAGCCTCCTTGTGTGCTGTTGCTCTGACCATTAAAAGGGTTGTCGCATCTCTTCTGCATTATACAAGTGGCGGCTCGTCTCTCTGTGAGCGGTACGTAAATAAAGTGACGGGTGATAATTTGTTGTCAAAACAGTAAAAAAAGTCCGTGCATTATGAAATTGTTTATAATGGTCAAGCATGAGTGCAGCCACTATGATCGGTTGCGAATCAGACCAAAAGGAGCAGTTAAATGAAGGCAATCAGCAAAGTAGTAGCCGTGCTTGCAGTAGGTGCGTTAGCACTTGGCATGTTTGGCTGCAGCTCGGGATCAAATGCAAGTGCAGATTCTGAGACAACGTACACTTCAGAAGATATCAATGCACAAGAGATCACCATTAATAAGAGCGGTTACTCCGTTGTTCCCTCGACCACCATTGATGCCGAAGGCAACCAGGTACCCATAAGCGAGATTAACTTCGCATTCACGGTCAATAATCCGAACACTGGCTATGTTGCACAGAATATTCCGTTTAACGTCAATGGCTACAATACAAACGGCGAAGTCGTTTTTAGCGGCGGTGCAACATGCATGTATCTTTATCCAGGCATTGAGACTGCAATTTCTGGGACAACTTCCCTCTCTGCCGTCGAAGGTATGGATCAGAATGTTACCGAATTTACTGTTGAGCCACTGACGTCAAACATTGAATGGCTTAAAACAGGTCTTTCCGATGCTGATATTCAGAACATGTTTACCGTAGAGAATGAGACTCTTGAGAATGCAGATGGTGGCTTATCTCTGAGCGCAACTGTTACCGGTGACCTTGCAGATCAGAACAAGATTTTTAAAGTAGCTGATTTGGAAGACACCCTCGAAGCTCATGCAATCGTTATTTTATATGACGCAAATGGCAACATCGTTTACGGCAGCGAGTCAACCAACATCCTGATTGATCAAACTACTCTTGATAATGCTAAGGACGAGAATGGCAATCCACTAATCTCCAACCTTTCCATCTCCATGCCAAATGCTCCTGAGTATTCCGATTACCAGCTCTTCGTTATGCCCAGCCTGTAATGCTTCAACGCTGAACAGCATTGCATAGATAACAAGAAAGGGTCAATCTTTGTGATTGGCCCTTTTTATTAAGATGATATACCGTCAGATTACTATGACGTATCATCGTATGAAGATGGTGCACCAACGTATTACTATGGAGGCAGTACCATCGTATTACTATGAAGGCAGCACCAAAATTGCTTGGATTTCGTCTCGGAGGATGAAAGATGCATACACTAAAGAAGGCTTTCGTTTCGTTTTTTGCCATCGCGCTTATAGGGGCATGTGCTCTTGTATTTGCCGGTTGCTCTAACAGCAATCAAGGAGCTTCCGATGGTGCTGATCAAGGCTTTGAGGCAGAAGAAATCCAAGTGTCCAAATCCGGCTACACCATCACTGACGATGGCACCGTGAGATACGCCTTTGTTGCCGTTAATCCGAATAACGGACATCTTGCCAAAGACGTCGTGTTCACGATCGAAGGCTACGATGGGGACGGCAACATGATCGTCGGCGGTGGCGAGACGTTATCGAAAATGTATCCGGGTTCAGAAGTAGCTGCTGCTGGCACCCTCGACATCTTCGAGACCACCTCTGAAGCACCAAAGCTTTCTACGCTCACGATCAAGCCCATGATGGATTCTGTGAACTGGGAAGAGACAACGCTGACAGGCACTGGCATTGAAGAAAACTACAACATCGAAAAAGCGAGAATGGCAACGCAAAGCGATACGGGCACATTAAACATTACCGCTAACGTCAGCATTAAGAATGACCAGGGCGATAATGCAGACAACGCGAACAGCGATCTGCAGGTTCTCGAAAAGGCTTACGCGGTCGCTCTCTTGGAAGACGAAGAGGGTAATTTGCTTTGCGGAAGCACGCCACAGACATTTGAGATAGATCCGGCAAATCAGCCGTACTTATTCGAGACCGAAATCCCGAACGCTCCGAAATACGCAGACGCGAACCTCTACGTAACCCCTTGCTAAATTAGCATTCACTCAAGTCACTCAAGTTGCCTACGAAGAAGCGCGGCGATGTGCGTAGTAGGCGATCGCTCCTGCAGCTCCAGCAATCACAACGCCAAGAAGCACGAACGGCCAGATAACGTCACCGGTGCCTGCAAGATTTCCGCTTCGCGGCGTTGCTGTTGCGATCAAGGTTGGCCTTTTAATGTCGCGCATGGTTGCCAAAGACTGATCAATAGGAAGCTTCTCGCCAGAATCAACACCGCCCTGATTGCTTCCAGAGAACAGGTTCAATTTTGAGCCAGGAAGAGCAGCGGCAGCGCGTTGGGCATCTTTGGCGTTTTCAAAATAGCGCGTTGTTCCGTCATACGTGACAGCAGCGGTGGCATGTTGTAAGGCATCGCGGACAGGCAACACTTCAAAGCGAAGTGCATCTGCGGGGTTGTGCAAGACATACTCTGCAAACCCTTTGTCGACATAGGCGACAACATCTTGTGCATACGTGCCACCCTGTAAGGCAAGCTGCGCCTCATTGCTTGCACTAGGATCTTCGGAAACAAGATCGGTCAAATCGGTACCATCTGTCCGTACTTTTCCTGAATCCATCATGACAAGCGTTCCCGAAGTTACTTTGAACGCAGGGCTCGTTGCGAAATCAAGGCTGTGGCCGTTGAGGTCTAACGTTGTTGTGCCGTTGGTGTCTTCTGTTACCGTACTCGCATTTTCAACGTTCGCAATAAGGATTGCCTTACCGCCATCCCCAGCCTCTTCGACCGCCTTTGCTACCGTTGCGAATTCGGTGTCATTGACCTGCGCGACCCATGAAGTGCCATTGTCGGCTACGGTAAATTCGTCAGGTGAATTGTTGTACGCATATCGGTCGGGGAAGGTCGCTTTAATGGCGTCGAGCGCCGTGGTTGAGACATTATTCTCGACCTTTATTCCTTCTTTCAGCGATGCTAATGTGCTAGCCACTTGACCTATTTGCAGATTCCCTACAATGCCACCGGCAAAAGAAGTGGCCGTGATCCCGGAAGCTTCATTCGTATTGCCCGTGACGGTGCCTGTCGTATAGAACGTGCCGACAATACCGCCGGCATCGTTGCCGCCTTTAATGGCAGCAGTGTTGGTATTGTTTGTAACCGTGATGGGAGCTGTGGCTTCATAGGCGGTAAGAGCTCCATCATAGCGAGCCCATCCAACAATGCCGCCGGTGCCATAGCCGCTCGAAGAGACGGTTGAGACAGCGCCTTCGTTCTTGCATTCATTGACCGCGCCATAATTCTTCTGCTCGCCCACAATGCCGCCGGCACTGTAGTTTTCCGCGGTGATGGTGCCAGTGTTGTGGCAACGGCCGACGAAGCTCGCATCAAGGCCAGCGATGCCGCCGATAGCCTGGGTGCCACTGATGGAGCCAGAATTGGTGCAATCAGTTATATCCATACTGCCTGATTTAGTGGTGTAATAGGCGGCTCCCACAATGCCGCCGGCATTACCGATGCCATTGGCCTGCACGGTCGCGCTGTTGGTGCAGTCTTTGATGGTGCCAGTCTTCGTCATGCGTCCAACGACGCCGCCGATGCCCGCTTTGCCGCTCACGCTGCCAGAGACCGTGATGCCAGATACCGTGGCGTTATCGATAGCCAAACCGACTGCTCCGCCGGCAAGTTCGCTGGCTTCCGCAGCGATGTTCACGTTGACAAGCTGCAGGTTAGAGACCGTTCCGCCATCAAGAATACCGAAGAGTCCGAGCGCGTAATCCGCGCCGCTTGTGGTGGTGATTGTCAGGTTTGAAATCTTGTGGCCGTCGCCGTTGAAGACGCCTTTAAAAGGAGTGCTTCCCGCAGTGGCACCACTGCTTTTACGGAAGCCTTGCCCGATAGGCGTCCATTCGCTTCCGCCGACATCGATATCAGCCGCAAGCTTTACGGTGTTGCCTTCGAAAGTAGTGCCCGCATTAACAGTCGCACGGAACGCATTCAGCTGATCGGCCGTTTCGATGATGTAGGGATCTTCGGTGGTGCCGCTTCCGCTTGCAAAGGCATTTCCTGCTGCAAATGCCGGTGCGGCTGGGACGGTGAGACCAATTAAAAGGCACAGAAACAAAGCGACCAAGAAAAAGCCGCCTATGCCTGTATAGGTGTGGTGGATTGCTTTTTGAGCGTGTGTTTGCACCGTTGGCTGCGCGCATGTTTGCGTCTCTGAGTGCGCGTGCTTGCGCCCGCCGATGTGAGTGCACGATTGAGCGTGCAAAGAGCAAGAAGCATCGCATGAGTTATGGGAAGCAGTGTTCTGTGCTCTTATCGCGATCACGTTCATAATGCCTCCTTTTCTCTCCTCGACAACTTCTGACTTATCTCATTCCTGGGATAATCCCGCATATTTACCTTAGAACTAATCTTTGCGAAAGGCGGGAGTAAAAAAGAGGCGAAACCCGGTGGTGACTTTATTGTAATAAGAATGACGATTGCGATAGGGATAATAAACAGGCAGGTAGAGCTTCATTCCAAACAGCTATGATGTCTCTGAAAGGCACAAGGAAGGAATGCTTATGAAAAGATCGATCGCGTTATGTGCAATGGTCATCGCTGTAGCCGTCGCCGCTTTTACGTTTGTCGGGTGCGCCGGCTCTGAAAACGAAAGCGCGGTCACGGAAAGCGAAAGCTCTGCATCAGAGGCATCTTCACCAGTGGATGCGCAAGCATCTGACGCTGACGACATCGCCACTCCTTCCACTGCCGGCGCCCTTCATGTGGAAGGCACGCAGCTTACAGGCGAACAGGGTGAAGCTGTTCAGTTGCGAGGCGTGAGTACGCACGGTCTTGCATGGTTTCCCCAATACGTAAACCAAACTTTCTTTAACGAACTGCGCCAGGATTGGGGTGCAAACGTCGTTCGATTGGCCATGTACACGGCGGAATCTGGCGGCTATTGCACGGACGGCGATCAAGCGGCGCTTGAACAACTTGTCACTGACGGGGTTGGTTATGCGACCGAGGCCGACCTCTATGTCGTGGTGGACTGGCACATATTAAGTGACGCTAATCCGCTTCAGCATCAAGATGCCGCCAAGGCATTCTTTGCCAAGATGTCTGCCGCGTTTGCGGAAAACAACAATGTCATCTACGAGATTTGCAACGAGCCGAACGGCGCGACGACATGGGCAGATATTACCGCGTATGCCAATGAAATCATCCCGGTCATTCGCGCCAACAACCCCAATGCGGTTGTAGTGGTTGGAACACCCACGTGGTCACAGCGCGTTGATGAAGCGGCCGCAGATCCGCTGGCGTTTGATAACGTCATGTATGCGCTGCACTTCTATGCCGCCACGCATCAGCAAGATTTGCGCGACAAGCTTGAAACGGCTGTTGGGGACGGGCTGCCCGTCTTCGTGAGCGAATTCGGCATTTGCGATGCCAGTGGCAATGGGCGCATCGATTACGCGTCCGCGGATGCGTGGGTGCGCCTTATGGATGACCTGCAAGTCAGCTACCTTTGCTGGAACCTTTCGAACAAAAACGAGGCTTCGGCGCTGTTCAAGCCTGACTGCACAAAGACGTCCGGCTTTACCGAGGATGACTTGAGTGCGGAAGGGCAGTGGCTGCAGAAAGTCCTGCATGGCGAGGTGCCCGCAGATGATAGCGCGGCCTCTTATGCGGAAGGCGGTGCTGGGGCTGGGGGAGCCGGTGGGGCAGGCGGTGACGGTGCAGCTGGTGGAGCCGGCGCAGCAGGATCTTCGACGTATGCGGGCACGGCAGGCAATCTTGCCTTCGAAGCGAACCTGGTGAATTCTTGGGAAGCAGAGGGCAAGACATATGAACAGTATGGCGTCACGCTCACTAATAACGGGAGCGCCGTTTCTGGTTGGGAGATCACCATTCCGATGGGGCATCCGTTTACGCTAAGCGATTCGTGGAACGGCGTCTTCTCGACGCAAGGCAGCGATGTGCATATTGCAAATGTCGATTACAACGGCGCTTTGGCAGCAAACACCGCTATCAGCGACATCGGCTTCATCATCTACTATTTGTCGTAAGATGAAATGCGAGGTTAGACGAAAGGAATTCCATGTCTGATTCTTTCTGCGAGGGAGCGACCGAGCACCTCACGCTGATGGAGGCTATACACAAGCGGCATTCGGTGCGTGCCTATAAGGATCAGCCAATCGACGAAGAGGCGCGCGAGATCTTGGAAAAGGCAATCGCGTTTATTAACGAAGACGCTTACCTCAACATTCAGTTGGTTTTGGAAGAGCCGCGGGCTTTCACGGGATTTAAGGGGCGTCTTGCTGGGTTTTCAGGAGTGCGGAACTACTTTGCGCTTGTCGGTCCTGAAGTCGATAACCTTGACAGGGCGTTGGGTTACAACGGCGAAAAGCTTGTGCTGATAGCTCAGTCCCTCGGGCTCAATACGTGCTGGGTGGGAGCGACGTACCGCATGGTCAATCGCGACTATGGAGTTGATCTCGGTCAAAAAATGTGCGGCGTGATTACTCTTGGCTATGGGGTTGACCAGGGAAAACCTCATGCTTCTAAAGCGCCTGAAGAGATCGGACGCGGCTATGACGGAGCGCCGCAGTGGTTTCGGGATGGCGTGGATGCAGCCCTGCTTGCTCCGAGTGCTCGCAATCAACAGAAGTTTTCGTTTGCGCTTGACGGCATGAACGACGACGGGGTGCCGCTTGTTCGTTGCGCTACGAAACATGGCTCCTTCACCCAAATAGATCTTGGTATTGCTCAATGCCATTTTGAGATCGGTGCCGCAGAGAATCCATTTTTGTGGGCTGAATAATGTGCATTTAGATTGCCCGCTGACGCATCTTGTCTCAACGACATCCTTGTAAAGACGTTCGGGTTCTATACTCTCGTCGTGAAAGGATGGTCTCTCATGAAGATTGATATTGAGACAGACGCGACGCTTGCAGAAACTGAAGTGCTGCTTCGCTGTGTTGCGGTGGATGAATCAATTGCCGCCATTGTTGCGAGTCTTCGTATGCATGATCGCAGGCTCACGGGAACAAGCGATGGCGAGATGCGTGTTGTTGCTGCTGGCGAAGTTCTCTACATCGAATCTGTTGACGGACGCTGTTTTGCCTATACGCGTTCGATGGTGCTTGAAATGCCCGTGCGTCTTGTTGAGCTTGAGGAGCGGCTAGCTCCAGCGGGGTTTGTGCGTATTGCGAAGAATTGCCTTGTTAATCTCTGTCGTATTGCGGGATTGCGCCCTTATGTCGGCGGCAGGCTGCTTGCTCGTTTGGACAACGGCGAAGAGATTGTGATCTCAAGAAAATATGCAAGCACTGTTAAGAAGACCATAGAAGGTTAGGAGATGAGTGCCATGAGCGGAAAGATTATTGATTCTGAGAAAAAAGGCGCTGGGGAAGTTGTACGCATGCTCTGCATTAACTTCTGTATTGCCTTTACCATTTTTATGGTGATGAGTATGATCTTCGGCATGATCTTTGCTGACGAGGCTGCAAAGACAGGCATTATGTATTGCTGGACTATTGCAGGAGTTATGCTTGTTGCTGTCGTTTTGCAACTGGTGTTCTTTACGCCGCTGGTTATTCGCAGGTTGGGATATGGCGCTCGCATCGCTTTGTTCGGCGTGTGCTTTTTTGTGGTACTTGCGCCGCTTGCAGCCGTCTTTGATTGGTTTCCCGCTGACATGCCGCTCGCGTGGGTGAGCTTTACCGTGACCTACCTCATCATTTTGGCGCTGCTCTCCTTGCTGTTCACCGGACTCTATCGCCGCGAAACAAAACGCCTGAACGAACAACTCGCCCGCTACAAAACCTCCCACAAATAGTAAGTGGGACAACGGGGACGTAGCATGTTGTCCCACTTTTGCTGCTTCACTACGAAATAAAAGTGGGACAACATGCTACGTCCCCGTTGTCCCACCCTCGCTTCTGGCCTCATTGTTCTGCTTCTTTTGCCTCACCGCGCGACAGCAAAAACGGGACAATAGGCTACGTCCCCGTTGTCCCACTTTGCATTGAGTATACTTGTGGGATTGGTATGCTCGCGCCTTGTGGAAGGATCCCTGTGTCGCTCTTTGAAGTTCGTGATCTCTGTGTTGCCTATGAAGGCGATGGGGAGAAGGCGCCAGTTAAGCTCGAGAGCATTTCGTTTGCCCTTGACGAAGGCGCTGTCTACGATCTGACGGGACCTTCCGGTGTGGGAAAATCCATGTTGCTGCGCGCTTGTGCTCAAATGATGCCGCTCAAAGGTGGGCATCTGTTGCTCAAGGGGACAGCAAGCACTTCGTTTACCTATCAAGAATGGCGCCGGCGCGTGTGTTTGGTACCGCAGCGCGCTTCTCTGATACCCGGCACTATCCGTGATAATCTGCTTCTTCCATGGACGCTCAAGGTCAACCGCGGACGCACCGCTCCTTCGGACACAGAACTTGAGCAGTTGTTGCAGAAGGTGCTTTTAGATGTGCCTTTGGACCGCGATGCGGCAAAACTTTCAGGAGGGCAGGCAGCCCGCGTGGCGCTTTTGCGCGTCTTTGCCACAAAGCCTTCCGTCATGCTGCTCGACGAAGTAGACGCTGCTTTAGATGATGAATCGGCACTGGCTGTCGGAAAGCTCACGGCATCGCTTGTCGGTGAAGGCGCAACATGCTTGCGCATTCGACATCGCCCGCCGGATGGCATTGCCTCAGCCATTTTCCAAATGGATCAGGGGCAGCTTCGCCTTAAAGAACAAGGGGCGCGCTCAGCACACACGTCGTCATCAAACACAGAACTCCCACAGACCACAGAAGGTGATGTTTGATGGACGGCGGCGTCATCGACATCGGCTATCCGCAGCTTTTTGCGGCAAGCGCTCTTATGCTTGTGGCCGGCATTGTGTCGTGGAAACTAGAACTCGGACAAGAGAAAAACATTGCGATCGCTGCGGTGAGAGCTTTCATTCAGCTGCTCGCGATGGGATTTTTGCTCGTCTATCTCTTCCGCTATCAGAGCTGGTGGCTTGTGCTTATCGTGCTTCTGGCCATGGCGCTCTGTGCTGCGCAAATTGCGGTCAGCCGGGTAAAGCAGCGCGTGCACGGCCTGTGGATTCCGGTGTTCGCCACGCTTCTGGCCTCTTCTATGGTGATTGCATTCATTGTGGTAGAAGGCGTCATTCAGCCCGACCCGTGGTACAGTGCACGGCAACTCGTGCCGATTGCGGGGATGGCGCTTGGCAACACCATGTCGGCGACCGCCGTTGCCATCGATCGCCTCTTTGCCGACCTTGACAGCCGATCTGACGAAATCTTTGCACTCATCGCCTTGGGAGCAACGCCGCGCGAGGCGGCATTCCCCTCCATAAAGGCGGCAGTAGGTGCGGGCATTTTGCCTACGTTGGCTACGATGTGCGCTGCCGGCATCGTGCAGATACCAGGCATGATGAGCGGCCAGATTCTTGCCGGAGCCGATCCCGTGGTTGCTGCGAAATATCAGATAGTCGTACTTCTGATGATGTCTGCAGCAACCACGATTGCAATCGTCATGATTAGCTTGATCACCTTCCGCAAACGATTTTCAAAGGAAGGCTACTTCATCGACGCCGGACTTCGGTAATGCGGACGGCGCTCTTACTGTCAGCAGACTAATACAAGCAATCGTTTACACACCGCACATACAAATACTCGCGCCACCTTCTGCATGACGCGTTGTATCTTAGTGATCGTTCATGTTGAAGGCGTTCTTCATTTCGATCGTACGCTGATCAAGAACGGATCCCAAAAGCGCGCGCGTCTGCGTCTTTACCTTGTCGATCAGCGCTTGGTTTGCCTTTTCGAGCTCTGAAAGGATAGTCGGGTCGTCCATGTTGTCGGGGTCGACCTTGCCATCTTTTGCGAGCTGCATGATTTTGTGGTCAGTCTCAAACAGCGACTGGTATCCCTGCGCCATGGTGTTCAGGCGATAGCCCTCAATGGCTTCGTAGCTCTCG
>CAYPKC010000034.1:0-1404 GCA_964411215.1 uncultured Eggerthellaceae bacterium
GTGTAATTGAGGAATGCTACGGTGAAAGGCCCTTTAAAAAGGGCGATCTCGGAAGCATCGCTTGCGTTTGTGGCAGTTCCCGAAAATACAACCGGTTTTGATTTCCAAACGTCAACCGAATGATCCAATGCTCCGTAAAGTCCCCAATCGTAGGCATGGTTCGACGCAGTGCCTATGAGATCGAATCCGGCATCAACAATTGCGTCTGCCATTTCGTCGGGCACATTGAAGGAAGGATATCCTGAGGGGGTTAATCCATTGAAGCAGCCGAGATGTACTTCTTCATCAATATAGGCAATATCGGCGGCTTCAATGTATGGTTTGGTATTTTCGAATACGAAAGAATAGTCGTATTGTCCATCTCCAGCGCTACCTTTTCGCAGATCAGCAGTATTGCTGGTTGTGATATCAGGCAAGTTATCACCGACTGCAACGAAAGTCATTGTGTCACTTGCGGAATCTTTGATGTCGGACATTTCAAGTAGTTGACTTGTTGAAGATTCCGCTCCTTGCGCTACTGATTCGGACGCCGCTCTTGAGTCGGCATTGCCTAAAGAGGAAAACAGGTAGACAGCTAAAAGAGCGATTATAACGATTGCGACAATTACAAATATGATCCTGCTAGTTGAGGATGTATGAGAGTGGCGCATAGTTACTGTAGAAGAGACAGCGCTAGATGAATGTGCCCGAAGACCAGAACTCTGTCTCTGGGTAGGTTTGCAACTTTTTGCAGCATGTCTCTTTCTGTGTTTGTCCATGCATCAAGTTTACTCGGTAACGAAATTGCTTAAAAGAGAGATGGGTTAATTGCAGAAAACGAGTACGTTCAAAAATGTGAATGTGGACAATAAGCTACGTCCCCGTTGTCCCGATTTGCGAAAAAGTGGGACAATAAGCTACGTCCCCGTTGTCCTCATGTCTCTTTTGTGATCTATAGAATATTCTCAACACGTAAACGTCTTAGTGTGGTATCGTAACAAACTCAAACTTGCTAGAAATGAATGGGGTAGGCCCCCGATATGATGGGAATAACGGGAGGCCGCCATGATCAGCAAGAAAGCACAATCGCACTTCATACATCATGCAAAGCATGTAAAGCAATCCGACAGCTTTCAAAAGAAGCCTGGCCTGCATTCCCGCAACCACGAAGCCGCGCATGACGTCTATCACGAAATCTCTCCTTACGCGCAACATGCCGCAGCTTCTCTCAAGAGCAACGTCAATAAAGCACTTTATCTCGCAATGGTGCTTGTCCTCGTGTTGTTTACCTGCATGATGGTCGTAAGCTTCGGGCATACCCAGGTGAACGGTAAGGAAATCGCAAGCACCAATTTGGGCTTTATGGACAAGGCATACGCAAACGCTTCAAACGGTACAGCTCTTGCCGAATCAGAAAAGATCAAA
>CAYPKC010000034.1:1504-10452 GCA_964411215.1 uncultured Eggerthellaceae bacterium
CAGAGACATTCGCATCAAATTACTCCGCCCTCGTTAACGACTATCTGTCTATGGAGAGCCATCCGCAAGTATATGTGTGTACTATTTCAGCTCGCTATGAACAAAATGAAAACGGCACAGGCCTTCACCAGCTCTCCACCGCGCATTACAGTCGCAATGGCAAGGTGATAAACGAAATCAAGAATATCGCTGCACAAAATTCGCTTGAGGTTATCGATGTAAATGCTGCAACGTCGGGACATCCCGATTGGTATCGCATTGACGGCATTCATCCGGATATAAATGGCGCAAAGCAAATCGCCAACACCGTTTTCGCAGCCCTTCAAAACGAATAACCTTTCTGCCCTTCTTTCTGCCTTAAAAAGCGATAGGTCCCTTCAAAGCTCTCAGAAATGAATAAGCCCTTTCTCTTTTAAACGCAGTTCGCTGGTCTCCTTATCCTTGTGTTCTTTTATCCGAATGCGAGATTTCCTCTAGCGAAATAAGTCTTTGCTCTTTATAGTTTGCATTAGTGGTTTTAGCTTCATACGTGTTTGTAGTCGTATATGCAAAGTCTTGACATTTGCTATTGGGGGATATATGAGCGCAAAAAGAAACTTCGGCCGCATTCTGCTCACGCTTGTCTTATCGTTCGGCCTTTGCTTTCCCATCAGCGGACTAGCTTTTGCTGCATCTGAGGAGAGCAACAATATATCTGAGTTCGTTGGCAATGATGCAAATGCGAGCGAGCCGGCATTTTCGAACGAGAACGAAAGCAATACTCAGGACACATTCGGAAGAGAGGCGAATGCGGGAAATTCCGAAGTACATAATGCGGAAAATACCGAGGTGTCGAATGCAGACAATGGTGATACGACAGACGTTGCAAGCCCTGTTACAGATGAGCCAACAGAAGGCATGTCCCTTACTCTCAATCCCGCATCAATTCCGCCAGCTGATATTGCTGGCAACTATGTCGAAGGCGAGGTGCTCATTACCCTTGATGAACAGGGCGCGCCAGGCATGAAGCCATTTGCCCTCGAAGCCAACAATGAAGATGTGCTTTCTGATGAGCTTACTGAAACCCTTGAAGTGCTTGATATCCAGGTAGTCGAAGAAATTCCCGAGACTTGCAATGGTTTAGGAGCAGTCGCCCTTGCAGAGACGCCTGATAATCTCTCAACCGCACAGGCTATAACAGCCTTGGAGAATCTGCCAGGAGTTGCATCGGTACAACCTAACTATATATATGAGTTGATTGATGCGGATATCACTGCGGTAGTTAATGCGGCTGAACTTGCAGCTGAAGGTGCAACAGACAGTTCGCCAGAACTTTCACCAGATTCTGTTACCACTCTTCCCAACGATCCGCTCTTTGGAAATAGCACCCAAAGACAGTACTACCTTTATAAGGCTGGCGTTACTTCAGCGTGGAGCCAAGCGACCTGCGACGGCTCTGTGAGTGTGGCAGTATTGGATACAGGATGTCGTATGGATCATGCTGATTTAATAGGCAACATCGACACGGTGAACGCATACGACGCACACAATAAAAAGCCGCTCACAGCATCTTCCGCCTCATATGGCGATCCTGCCGGGCATGGCACTCATGTGAGTGGCATTGTGGCAGCGCAAGCTAACAATGCAATTGGTATTGCAGGATCTTCTTACAACGCAAAAGTGGTGCCGATCAAGGTGTTTGACGACACGGGCAAACAAGCGCGCTCCGATACGCTTGTTGTCGCCATGAGGTATCTCATGGATCGAATGGATTCGGGTCAGCTCAAAAACCTAAGGGTTCTCAACATGAGTCTTGGCTCATACTATGGATCCGTATTTCCTGCCCCTAAAAATATCGACAGGGAACTTGAAGCTGCAATAGACAAACTTAAAAACAGCTATAACGTACTTACCGTTTGTTCTGGCGGTAATGGGGATGAGCAGACCGGAACGCCAAGGACGGGAATTGTCTATCCTTCTGACTATGACACGTGCTTTTCCGTTACAAGTTTGGATGCAGACGGCGGCAATTCGTATTGGTGCGATTACAACCAATATAAAGACATTTCGACATATGGTGTTAATATCCTCTCCACCTATAAAAATGCAACAGATTCCTATGCCTACTTGTCGGGAACATCAATGGCTGCTCCTTTAGTCTCAGGGTCCGCCGCACTTTTATGTGCAGCTAATCCGGGCCTCACCGTAGACGAATTAAGGACAGCTATGACGTCAACTGCCGATGTCATTAATGACAGTGAAAATGATCGGCGTGGTACAAGCGGATCAGCCGGTTCTTTGAATGTGAATAAGGCAGTCAAACAGGTGGCGCAAAGTTGTAGCCATCGAAATTTGTCCGATTTTGTTCATGATTCGGTAAACCATTGGAAGGTTTGCAACGATTGCGGAAGGCGTATAGACGTCACACCGCACACTTTCGACTCTTGGACGCAGGTCAAAGACAATCTTCTTGTTCCAGGAGAATTGAAAAGAACTTGTGGCATGTGTGGGTTTGTTCAAACACGTACCGTGGCGGCAAAATTTCCACAGTACGCAGCATATGCCCGTGTGTACGATTCCGATTATTACATGACGCATAATCCCGATGTGAGAAACGCTTACAAAGGAAATGAGTACAACTGCTTCATCCATTTTCTTAATTACGGAATGAATGAGGGGCGAAGAGGAAATGCCACTTTTGATGTAGCAAGCTATTACAACGCAAATCTTGACCTTCGTCGTGCATTTGGTACCAACCTGCGAGCACTTTACAACCATTACATTAATAATGGTTATCGCGAGGGGAGAACGACAACTAACGTAAGTTCAATCACTTCGTTTGAATATGCCTATCGCGGTGTTGATTATTCACGCGTCTATGATGGAAACTTGTATTACCGCTCTTATTCCGATCTTGCAAACGCATTTCTTGTCCGTGCTGGAAGTTTAAGGCTCTACAACGATGCAGCGCTTATTGCCCATTTCGTCAACAGTGGTATGAATGAAGGCCGTGTTGGTTCGAATCGCTTTAATCCAGCTTCCTACTACAATGCTTACCCTGACCTAAGGCAGGCCTTTGGCATCAATCCGAAAAGCCTGTATATGCATTATGTGAACAATGGCGCTCGCGAAGGACGTTCGCCGCTTGGTTCTATAGCGCTTAGTAACTACATTTCGACGCAAGGTCGAACTTCTTATGCGAGCATTTACAATGGCGCGTATTACTATTCCCACTATAGGGATTTAGCAAACGTATTTACTAAGCGCATTGGTTCTTACACGTTCATCAATGACGCAGCGCTTTTAAACCACTTTGTCAGCAATGGCATGAGCGAAGGCAGGCAGGCCTCTTCTGCATTCAATGTCTATACTTATAAAAGTCGATATCCGGATTTGCAGCGAGCATTTGGCTCAAACTTGAAATCTTACTATCTGCATTACAAAGACTATGGCTTAAGGGAAGGGCGCACAGCTGCATAGGCGTGAAAGAAAGATCACGCTAGCTTAGGTATGGAGAAGGGCCGAAGCTGTGCAATAAAGCGCCTGTGCAATACAGCGGGATAAATAGTGCTGGGAACAACACAATATTGGGGAAACATTATGAAGAAAAAACGTATTGGTAAGACTCTAAGAGGCATGCTCTGCGGCGCTCTTGCTCTATCGCTTTGCGCTATTCCTGCCGAAGCTTTTGCCCAGATCGCAAACTCGTCTGAAGATGCGCAATTAAAAAATGCGTCGCAACCAATAGCCTACAGCGAATCTGAAGACGCACAGCCTGAAGACGTACTGCAATCGGCTGCCAATGGCGAATCTGAAGACACGCAATTGGAAAACACGTTGCAGTTAGAAGCGCATGATGTGTCGGAACCATCTGGGGAGGCTATTATTCCGCGCGATCCTCATGTCAATGGTGATGAGATGTCAGATGGCGAAGCGATCGATAAGGCGGAAGTGGAGGCGCTCCTCAAAGCAAATGGCGATATCAATCCGATGTGGATGCCTACCAGTACTTATAACCGCGTTATGAATTTTGCGCTCCAATACAATGGGTGGCGTTATGTATGGGGAGGAAGAAGCCCCAGTGCGGGAGGTTTTGATTGCACCGGTCTTGTGCTCTACACCTATAACACGGTATTAGGCACGAACGTCGATCTCATCTATACGAATTGCGACATGCTCTACAGGAATTATTGTTCACCTGTGGCAAAGGATCAAGCGGTTCCAGGTGATCTCGTATTCTTCAAAGGGACGTATAAGAATTTAGATTATATTTCGCATGTGGGAATATACTGCGGCGGAAACGTCATGTACTGCGCTGCTTCCAAGATTGGTTATTTCCGCATTGATACGTTTAAGAATATTCGTAATCAACCTGCAGAATATTTCTTCGGATCATTGCGTTCTGCGCAACCTGACCCAAGCATTGGCAAATATTCCACGGTGTATGACTATTCTTTTTTGAAGCGGATGAATCCGAGTCTTGTCTCATCTCTTGGTAATGCCGCTAATGCTGCTAACCAGTTCTTGTCGCGCGGTATGCACGAAGGTTGGGTGGCAAGTCCGGTGTTTGACGTGGACTATTACAAGCAGCAGCATGCTGATCTCAGAGAAGCATTCGGTAATGATACTGCTGCCTATTACAATCATTTCGTGAACTGGGGAATTCATGAGGGCAGGCGTGCAAGCGCCATGTTCGATCCCGTGTTCTATAAGGCCAATAACAGCGATGTTGTCAACGCTTACGGGACAAATAATGAAGAGTATTACATCCACTTCATGAAATACGGGATTGGTGAAGGGCGTTTGGCTGCTGACGGGTTTGACGCGAAGAAATACAGAAACGCCAATTCAGATCTACAATCAGCATTCGAAACTGATACGGTAAGTTATTACATCCACTACTATCAGCATGGCAAGCATGAGGGCAGATCCGGTGTGCCTTCTACGTTCAATCCAACCACTTCATTGCGGGGGAAGAACTACGCAGCCGTGTACGATTACAACGATTATTTGAACAATTACCCTAATATCCGAAGCGCTTACGACGGAGACCCTGTACAAACTCTTTGGCATTTCATATATACCGGTATGGATAATGGGTATGTCGCTAAGCAGAGTTTCGACGTTCGTTCTTATTACAATGCGTACCCCGATTTGCGTAATGCTTTCAAAACGAATCTCAAATCGTATTTCAATCATTACATGATCAACGGTATACGCGAAGGCAGGTCAGCGCAAAACGTGCCTGATCTTAGTGGGTATCGTACAACGCAGGGTTCAAAGGATTACGCCACTATTTATGATGGCTCATACTATATAAACGCATATGCTGATTTAAAGGCCGCCTTCACCAAAACGATAGGAAACAGGGGTTATGTTGATGACGCAGCTTTGCTTTCCCACTTTGTGAACTATGGCATGCGAGAAGGTAGGCAAGGCGCAAGTAAGTTCAGCGTGAAAAGCTATTACAACAATTACCCGGATCTACGGCGCGCGTTTAACTTCAATCTCAAGAGCTACTACGAACATTTCCTGAATTACGGAATGAATGAAGGACGTAATGCGCAATCAGACAATGGGCTTTCGGACTATATGTCAGTGTGGGCAGGTATTCATTATGGCCGTGTTTATGATGGAGCCTACTACCTTAATGCCTACAACGATTTGAAACAGGCTTTTACTAAAGCAATCGGCTCTGTCAGATTGGTGGACGACAGAGCACTTTTGGAGCATTTTGTGAAATGGGGCATGAATGAAGGCCGTCAAGCTCATGCTTCGTTTAATGTGCATGCGTATAAAAGCAGATATCAAGATTTGCGAGAGGCTTATGGCTCACATACCCGTAATTACTACCATCATTTTATGTTTTATGGCTATGCAGAAGGCAGAAATGCGTCCTAGCCCATATAATCTTACAAATCGATAACAGGAAACTTTATGAAGCAGTAAACGTGCATCCCACGTAATAAATGGAGGTTGAGAAGTTTGGAGAATATAAAAACCCAAAACGCTGCAGCTAAGCTTCTTAAAACACTACTTGCATTTGTGCTTGCGGCAGGCCTTATGCCTGCAATTGCACTTTCGTCCGTAGGGCAGGCGTTTGCGGCTACGGTAGAAGGTGTTGCGGATACAGCATCGGCGAATGATGACGAGATTATTATCGTGTATGAAAACGATGTTGTTGCCTCTGAAGATACTCCCGAGATTCAAGAACAAGAAGAGATCGGCCAGGTACTTGAGGGTGCTGGTACTGTCACGGTCGCCACACTGTCTGATGGCGTGTCTGCGGAAGAGGCGATTGAGGAATTGGAAAAATCTTCCGACATTGCCATTGTTCAGCCAAATTACGAATACGCGGCTTTGGCGGTGGAGACCAATGACCCCTATTTCACAATACGCGATGCGGCCAAGTCCTATCATCAGCAATACATCGCGGACGGTAAGTTTGCGGATGCGTGGGACATTGCCAAAACGGAAGGTAATGCTACCGTTGCCGTATTGGACACGGGCGTGAACATGAATCATCCCGATCTTGCTGCGAACATCGATGCCGAAAACGCTTATGACGTGACTTCCGAAACACCCCTTGCAGCAGCCGGCATTGCGAATGGCGGCGATGCGAATGGGCATGGAACCATGGTGGCTGGCGCTATTGCAGCGATTGCCAACAACGGTGTTGGCATGGCGGGCGCTTCCTATAATGCCAACGTGCTGCCGATAAAGGTATTCGACAATAATGGTAAATGCACGTCTGCAAGTATTATTGCTGCCTATGCTTACCTTGAGGATCTCATTGCCACAGGCAAGCTGAATGATTTAGCAGCGATCAATATCTCGCTTGGCTATTATGCCAAGAGCGCCAACGAGGCCGATCAGGCACTGCAGTTGGCGATCGCAAAGATGCTCGATGTGAACGGAGTCCTGACAATATGCGCCGGTGGCAATGGCGATTCTGCAGGTAATGCAAAGACAGATTCGCTCTTCCCGGCTGATTTCGAGGAATGCATGGCCGTGACTGCGCTCGCTGAAGATGGCTCGAATGCGAAGTTTTCTGATTACAACGGGCAAAAGGATATAAGTGCTCCCGGTGTCAACGTACTCACGACCGCCCGTGATGGCGGCTATACCTATTCAACAGGCACTTCTATCTCTGCACCTTTGGTAAGTGCCGTTGCAGCATTACTCTATGCTGCAGATGCGAACATGACTGGCACAAAGGCTCGCGAATACATCGAGTCAACTGCAGCAAAGGTCGATAGCAATGCCCATGCGCAAAACGGCAGCAAGGGTGCAATTGATGCGCAAGCGGCCTTGGTAAAAGCGCTCGGAATCACCATTGAGGAGACCGAAAGTGTCGAAAGTGGCGTAAGCGGTGAAGATGGGGAAGGCACACAAGGATCCCAGGGCGCTGAAGGGACCGGGAATATTGAAAATTCTGAAGGCGCCGAAAACACAGGATCTAACGCCGTCTCACCTGAGGCAGGTTCACCTGAAACCGATTCGGCCGCGACTGCTGATAGCGACATGCCGTATGAGTTAGATAGTTGGCGTTTTAAAGACGGTGTTCCAGTTTACGGAGGTTCTGAGGGCGGCGAGAACGCTAATGACATAATGCCGCTTGAAGGCGGTCAATGCACCTGGACAAAAAACGGTAATGTGTGGAGCACCTACCTTGGCGGGAAGCTCATGACGGTCACAAATGCAAAGGCAATGGGAATTGACGTCTCAGTGTGGCAAGGGTATATCGATTGGGATCGCGTAAAGGCATCCGGCGTGCAGTTTGCGATTATTAGGTCTTCTGCGGGTACGACCACCAACGATACAAGGTTTGAGAGGAATGTATCTGAATGTAGGCGGCTGGGTATTCCGTTCGGTGTTTACATTTACTCACATGCCACTAATGCACAGCAAGCTGGAGTCGAGGCCGACTATACCTTGAGCAGAATGGCATCTCCCGGCAAGCTTACCCCCGCTGATCTTTGCTATCCGATCTTCTACGATCTAGAGAACAGCAAGATGGCTAGTACTAGCAAGCGTGCCATTCTTGCCGATATGGCAAAGACGTTCTGTGGAAAGATAAAGGCTGCAGGGTATACTCCCGGTATTTACGCGAATGCAAATTGGTTCAACGAGTACCTCACCGATAGTTGCTTTAAAGACGGCAGGTGGATCAAGTGGGTTGCTTCCTATTGGTATGAAGGAAGAGAGAATGCTGTCTCAAGCTATGAGGGAGCCCATGATATGTGGCAATGCATGTCAACGGGCAACGTAGCTGGTATTCAAGGCAATGTTGATATCGACTTTGACTACAAAGGTATGGCTGAAAGTATTTATAGCGCAGTGTATAACTACGATTACTATACGAACAAATACCCTGATGTGAAAAATGCTTTCAAAGGTAATCGTGGCGACGTTATGAACCACTACCTGAACTATGGCATTAATGAAGGCCGTATTGGTAATGCATCATTTAACCCACTGAGTTACTACAACGCAAACGCTGATCTCAGACGTGCGTTCGGCTATAACATAAAGGCTCTTACCTTGCATTATGTTCATCACGGCAAAGCCGAAAACCGAGTGTGTCTAAACGTTCCGAACGTACAAAATGCTGTTACTTCAGTTGGAGGAATTAACTATTCACCTGTCTATGACTGTGTGCAGTATTGCAACAATCAACCTGATGTGCGCAATACTTTTAGCAAATTGATAAGCAATATGAGATTTATTGATGATGTTGCTGTACTAAATCATTATGCAACTTGGGGCATTAAAGAAGCTCGTAAAGCTTCTTCATCGTTCGACGTGGTTGGATACTATAATGCAAACCCAGATCTCCGCAGAGCTATAGGTATGAATCCAGCTGGCCTGACAAAACACTATTTAAATTATGGTAAGCGCGAAGGGCGTAATGGTGCGGGCTCAAGCACCTTGGTAGGATTTGTTAATACACTCTACGGAAAAAGTTA
>CAYPKC010000035.1:0-2283 GCA_964411215.1 uncultured Eggerthellaceae bacterium
TGCGTACAACCCAAGAGAGATACAGCTTGAAAACGAAGAGCTTGGCAAGTACCTGACGGCTACCGACGTTATGATCACGCTGAACTACGTGAACTACTCGACCGTACCAGGCACTGCCGGTACCGTAAGCCTGAACCGCGGCCAATCTACAACGCTTCCTATCCCGACGCGCAAGGGTCATACGTTCAATGGCTGGTTTAGCACGCAAGGCGCTGTTGACGGTACCATGGTGGCAAAGCCGGTAACCGATGCCGAAGGCAATACCACCCTGAAGTATGTCGACAACGGTGGCGGCTTCACGCTTGACACGTACTCGCCGACACGTTCTGAGACGTTGTGGGCATCGTGGACGGCACAGCAATACACCATTTCGTATGTGCTTACCCCAGAGGGTGTTCCTGCCGACGGTGTGAATGCCCCGAGTAACATTAACGACGATGTAAACGGCACGTTCGTCTACGGCCTTGATACGCCGACGCTGTATCTGGGCGAGCCGACAAGGCCGGGCTACACGTTCACTGGCTGGGATGTGAAGAACACAAGCGGCGGCCAGATTGAGATCAACAACCTGAACACCACCACACCGTCTATCGTATTCGGCTCAAGCCATACGTGGGGCGACCTGACGCTCACCGCGAAGTGGTCGCATAACCCGACGACGCAGATCACGCTTGATGCCCAGTCTTTGGGCGGCGAGCTTGAGAACACGCCGACTGGGTATGTGTATTACTGGGATGGCAAGGGCTACATTAAGTCTTCTACCTCTGAAGAGGTTGTTGGCATGGATCAGGTGCTGGTAGACGTTGCTCCGCAGCGTGCCGGCTATGTCTTCGAGGGCTTCTACACGCAACCAGGCGGTCCTGACGGCGAAGGCGTTAAGATGGTCGAAGGCCGTGACTTTGAAGAAGAGGTTAACGGCGTTACCACAACGGTACGCAAGGGCGTACTTGTGAACACCGACGCACCGGCATCTACTACCTGGTATGCTTGGTATGACAGAAGCGACGTATACGAAGTTGCTTTGAATCCAGGTATTTCCGACGTGACCGGAAATGTACAGACGCTTACCAATTACCGTACAGCAACGCAAGACATTTACTACTGGTCTGGTCGTGGCTTCCTTACTTCGGCTGACTCTACCAAGCAGCTGGCTAAGGGCGACGTTGCCATTGGCGTGCTTCCTGAAGTTGCTGGCTATACCTTCAAGGGTTACTTCAACCAAGAGGGCACTGTTCAGTACACGACCGACAAGGGTGCTTTAACTGAATACGCCATGATGCTGGATATAAACTCCAACATCACGTGGTACGCAAAGTGGGATATTGTTACTTACAAGATCTCCTACGTCATGGATGCTGGTATTAACAGCGCGGACAACCCGATAAGCTACACGGTTGAGACTCCTGACATTGTTTTACGTGAACCCACCAAGGTTGACTACGAGTTCATTGGCTGGAACGAGAACGCTGGCGAAACCACCGTTATCCGCTTCACCATTCCTAAGGGCTCGACAGGCGACAAGACAGTCTATGCAAACTGGCAGCGTATCCGCACCAGCTGGGATGTGGTCTACGACTTCAATACCGAAGGCGGCAACGAGGCAACGTGGGTAGGCACGCCTCCTCCAACCTCTTACGGCCGTGATTCAGCTAACTTCTATGTACCGAATCTGAAGCGTGTGGGCTACACGTTCGAAGGCTGGGAGATTGGCTCTTCAGCAACCTCTACACTGGCTGTTGAGTTTGACCGTGTGAACGGCACCACGCTTGTTAAGACCGACACCGCAACCGATGTTGTGTTGAAGGCCAAGTGGCGTGCCAACACCATTAACGTGACATGGGATGCACAAGGCGGCACCATTGAAGGCAGCGATACCGGTAAGCTTGTTGTACCAACCGGCTATGGCGAGAATGTGACGCTGGAAGCAGCGAACATGCCTGGCTCGGCACAGGTAGAGCGCCCCGGCTATGAGCTTTTGGGCTGGGCTGACAGTGCAACGGCTACTACGCCGAACGTAACAGCTACCACGCCAATCCCGCCGGCAGAAGACAGCCCCGACCACGTAGTCACGTACTACGCAGTGTGGAAAGCACTGGCGGCTGAGATACAGTTTGACATTATGGGCGGCCAGCCTGAGTGCAACCCGATTCCGGGCAAGACCGGCGATGTGATCTCCAATCGCAAGATGCCGAACGTGACCAAGACCGGCTATCACCTGCTTGGTTGGTTCACCGCTGACGGCACCGATACCGACGATTGGGGTGTGGAGCTTGAGCATGAGAC
>CAYPKC010000035.1:2293-10308 GCA_964411215.1 uncultured Eggerthellaceae bacterium
TGGCTCACACCGGCAACCATGCCTCCGTTCACTACGGTCTACTATGCACGTTGGGCACCTGATGAGGCCGAAATCTCCTTCGACTTCAACGTACCCGAGGGTTACACAGGTACCCCGTCACTCGTTGACAAGACACAGCTTTCGCAGTGGACGATCACCGGCGTGACAGATGAAGAGATCACGAACCGCGTGAACCTGCCTGAGGCTCAGCTTGCATCTCCTGTTGCAGGCGAAGAGTCTGACTACCTGTTCAACGGCTGGTATGACAACCCGCAGCTGTCTGGCGCACGTTACACGCAATATCCTGAGACGTTCCCAGCAGGACATACCGTGATGTATGCAAGCTGGTTGTTGAACGAAACCACGGTCAGCTTCATGACCAGCGGTGGTAGCGCTATTCCTGCTTGGCATGGCAAGGCTGGAACGCAGCTGACCGTGACTGAGATGGAAAACCAGGTACCGGTAGTGAAACCTGTTACCGCGCTGCCTACGCCGTCGCGCGAGAACTACCGCTTCGAGGGCTGGTATCTCTACAGCGACTTCTCGGGCGACTGCTACCGTGCAGAGGGCACAAGCGACGGAACCATTAAGACGATCTACGACATTCCGCAGCTGCAAAGCCCGACGGGCGGATACCGTGATTTGGTATTCCCGCAGAAGAACCTTGTTTTGTATGCGAAGTGGACTGCTATTTCTGTTACCGGCACGCAGCGCTACGGCGATACGTACTGGTCGATTGACGCAAACGGCGAGTTGACCATCTGGCCTGCCAATGATCCGAGTGCATCGCTCTATGGCTGGGGCAACGCTGTTCCGACCAAGGACATTTACAATGCCGATGGCACCGGTGATGTATGGTGGAACCACAAGTCTGAGATCAAGAGCTTCCGCGTATCCAACGGCACCATTTATGTACGCAACGACCCGGCTGCTGAAGCCAAGGGCGGCACTGACGGCGCCACTGGTACGTTGAAGGATATGTTCAAAGACTTCGCCAAGATGAGCAGTTGCGACCTGACTGGTTTCGTGGTTGAGGACTGCGTGTCCATGGAAGGCATGTTCGACGGCTGTGTCTCGCTGACGAACGTGACCATTCCTGATACGTTCAGCACCAATGGTGTGCGCAGCTTTAACAACATGTTCAAAGACTGCAACAAGCTGACAGAGATTGATCTGACCGCCGGATTCGCCACAGGCGAGGCAGACAGCTCAACCATGTCTAGCATGTTCCAGAACTGCGTATCCCTTAAGAAGGTTCTGTTTGCTGATTCATTCACGGGCAACAACGTGACGGCAACTGACAACATGTATAAGGGCTGCACCAACCTTGAAGAGATTCAGATGACTGGTGTTGTGATGGAGAACGTCACCACCATGGAATCGATGTACGAGAATTGTTACAACCTGACCAAGCTTGGACAGCCGGTTGATCAGAATATGGCAACGCCTTTGTGCAAGAACATGGGCAAGATGTTCAAGGACTGCAGGAGCCTTACCGATATAGACGTTTCGTCGTTCGACAGCTCATCAGTGGTGACGCAGAACGCTACGTCGACCGCCGCGGCAGTAACATCCCTTGATAAGGTGAATGCCGACGGCTATGGCGGCATGTTCATGAACTGCTATGCACTGCAGAACATTGACCCAACGTATTTGAAGGTACAAGGCTGCACCTATATGGCTGGCATGTTTGCCAATTGCTTGAAGGTTCAAACCCTTGATCTGTATACCTGGACGTTGGCTCCCAACACGAACGCAAGCCTTATGTTCGCGGGCAGCGAATCCTTGACCACTATCATGGTTTCCAGCACGTGGAACGAGAACAGCATTGCAGCCAATACCAATATGTTCGACGGCTGCTTGGCAATCCGCGGCGCATCTGGATACACGTACGCATCCACAAGCGCTACACCAGGCAACAAGCAATATGCACACGTTGGTGTTGTGGGCGGCACCTATGATGCCAATGGCAACAACACCGGCGGCATTGACGGTTATCTGTGCGCTAAGCACTTCATTGATAACAACGTATATTGGGATCTTGATTCCAGCGGCCATTTGAAGCTCACGCCAATGAATGGCGGTTACGGCGAGCTGAACTCTATGGGTTCGGCAACGTCAAATGCGTCGACCTACGCTACTGAGGCAGATGCGACCGTTCCGTGGTACAAGTGCCGCAACAATGTTCAGACGTTCGAAATTGAAGGCGGCACCGTTGGCATTAAGCGTGACGGCTTCATGAACTTCATGTTCGCCGACTGCGTGAACCTGAATTCGGCAGACCTTTCGAACCTGGCAACGACCAATGCTCTTGGTATGTACCGTATGTTCTACAACTGCCGTGAACTGACTGCCCTTGACCTTACGAACTTTGCCACCACGAATGTAGGCGCAGGCTCGACGCCTGACACAACTGCTACGGTTTCCATGGCTGAGATGTTCAAGGGCTGCGAGAAGCTGTATGGTTCTATCAAGCAAAAGGACAACGGCATTGGCGATGGCGGCAAGGTGGAGTACAAGACGCTTGACTTAAGCTCCTTCAATATTCCGTCTGTTACCACCATGTACGCAATGTTCGAAGGCTGCAAGAGCCTTGAAGACATTACGTTTGCAGAGGTATTCAGCACCTACGGCGTTAAGAACTTAAGCCGCCTGTTCTATGGCTGCGATCATTTGCGCACCCTGGACCTCACCCCGTTCAGCACTCTTTCGACGACTACTATGACAAGCATGTTCGAAGGCTGCAGCGAACTGACAAGCGTTAAAGTCACTTCGTTCAACGTGGAGAAAGTCCAGACCATGGACAACATGTTCTTGAACTGCTCGAAGCTGACCGAGATCGACCTTTCAAGCTTCAATGCTTTGGCTGTTCGCACCATGAACAGCATGTTCAAGAACTGCAGTGCGCTTTCCAATGTGGTTATGCCTGCAAGCATGAACACGCATGCACTCCAAGATATTGACTCCATGTTCGAGCGCTGCACAAGCTTGGCAACAGTGGATATGGCTGCCATTAACGTTGAGAACGTGACGCATATGAACAAGACGTTCGCTGTCACCGACGACGACGAGAAGCTTGGCTACACATCAGCACTCGAGAACGTGAACTTCAGCACATGGAACCTTAATGCCGGTCCGATTGATATGAACATGATGTTCTACAACTGCCGCAAGCTTGTGAGTGTCTATGCGGGTGCTGGCTGGAATGTGAACTACATTGCAAGCAGCTCTAACGAAATGTTCAAGAACTGCTCGTCAATCAAGGGCGCCGATGGCACTGAGTACCAAGGCGCAAGCAACGGACCGTCTTACACGTATGCAAAGATTGGCGACACCGGATACCTGTCCGCTAACTATCTGTGGGGCGATGTGTACTGGATGCTTAACGGCGACGGCGATCTGCGCCTGCAGCCTGCAAATGGCGTATCTGGCGAACTTGGTACGTTCTTCTTGGGCGACACCATTGCCGGCTACACCGGATCCAAGGGTGAGAACGCAGAGACCGGCGGAGACAATGCTCTCGACGAGGTATTGCCGCCATGGTACAACTGCTCCAACAACATTATTACGTTCGATATCGACGACAAGTATCGCGTAAGCGTTGGTATGAACAAAGACACCACACCTGGCTGGATGTGCAACATGTTTGCCGGCTGCGACAATCTGGAAAGCGTTGACTTCAGCCGCTTCGACACAAGCGGATGCGGCAACATGTACCGTATGTTCTACGATTGCTCAAGCCTGACAAGCGTGGATCTGAACAACTTCGAAACGCTTGAAGTTACCAACATGGCGCAAATGTTCGCACGTGCCTCAACGCTTCCGAAGGTTGACCTTGCAACATTCGTGGTATCGAGCGTTACCACCATGAAGGGCATGTTCCAAGACTGCTCGAGCCTGGGAAGCGTTCTGTTCCCCGAAGGCTTCAACCCGTCAAGCGTTACCACCATGGAGAACATGTTCCGTGGCTGCGTACAGCTTGTTGGCTCCGACCATGAGATTGACAACGGTGACGGCTCTACAAGCACCATTAAGATGCTTGACCTGTCAAGCTTCAACACCTATGGCGTAACCAACATGGCCGGCATGTTTGAAGACTGCAAGATGCTTGCCAACGTTGACCTGAGCTCGTTCGACGTTGTTATTGTGAAGACCATGGAGCGCATGTTTAAGAACTGCACAAGTCTGCAGTACGTGGACCTGAGCTACTTCAATCCTGCAACCTGCACGACCATGGAATCCATGTTCGAAGGCTGCACGGTTCTGACTAAGATTGAGATTCCTGATGTCTACAACACGGCAAGCTTGCAGAACATGACCAAGATGTTCTATGGCTGCACCGCACTTGAAGTCATTAACATGACTCCGTTCAACGTGCAGCAAGTACGCACCTTCGAAAGCATGTTCGAAGGCTGCGAGAACATTGGCGAAGTGAACATTTACACATGGCGCCTGCGCAACGAAGGTTCCGTCAACGCCAACAATATGTTCTACAACTGCCGCAACCTGACAACGGTCTTTGTCGGCGATGATTGGGATGTAACCAAGATTGACGGCACGTGCGACAACATGTTCTTCGGCTGCACCTCTATTGTGGGCGCCGACGGCACGCGTTACCAATCGTCTGACGCAACACCTGGCGGCAAGAAGTTCGCCAAGATCGGCAACGTTGGCTACTTAAGCTCGAAGTGCACGTTCGGTAGCGTGTTCTGGGAGCTGTCTGGCAAGGGCGACCTGCTTCTGTACCCGACCGGCACTGCCACACATGGCGATCTGAATACGTTGTTCTTAACCGACAACGTGTCGAACGCTCCGTGGTACAGCTGCCGCACGAACATTAAGACCTTCAACGTGAAGGAAGGCACCACGGTAGGTGTTGCACGCAACGGCGCGATCACCAACCTGCTGCGTGACTGCGCAGTGCTCAAGACTGCTGACATGACCCGCTTTGTGACCACCAATGCCATTGGCATGGAGGGCATGTTCCGCGGCTGCAGTGCCTTGACCGACATCAAGCTGAACATGTACACCACCGACAACGCTCAGACGTTCAGGAGCATGTTCGATGGCTGCAAGAGCCTTGAGACTATTGACATCTCGAAGGTCACCAGCGGCAAGGTCACCAATATGGCCAACATGTTCAAAGACTGCACCAAGTTGAAGACCATCAACTGGCCGGACGGCTATGACACAAGCGGCGTAACCAGCATGCAAAGCATGTTCGAGGGCTGCGCAAGCCTGACCGAGCTGTACTTGTCCACCAACAACACGGCCGGCTCTTCGAATACGACCGCGATGAACACCATTAAGGTGAAGAACTTCGCGAACTTCATGAGCGGCTGCGCGTCTTTGAACACGCTTGATGTAAGCGGCTTTGAGACGTCTGTTGCAACGGATATGTCCAGCATGTTCGAGGGCTGCAAGAACATGCGCGAGTTCGATCTGAATTCGTTCGTGATCAGCCAGAACAAGACACTGAAGAGCTTCTTCGCGGGAGATGCAAAACTTGAGAGTGTTTCGTTCCCAAGCTGGTTCAACCCGATTGCCTGCATCAACATGAGCTACATGTTCGATGGCTGTGCGGCTTTGACCGGTGTTGATCTGACCTGCTTCTCCAATACCCGCGTTGAGGACATGAGCTACATGTTCCGCGGTTGCGCTTCGCTGACGGTTATGAATATGACGTCGTTCAACGTAAGTGCGACTACGAATATGGCAAGCCTGTTCCAGAACTGCTCGAAGCTGACCGAGATCGACCTGAACACGTGGACGCTTAACGGCACCAACACAAGCGAGGCTGCAAGCGTTACGGCAGACAGCATGTTCCAAGACTGCCGTGCTCTGCGTACTATCTATGTCAGCAACAAGTGGAACGTGAACCGCCTGATTCCGAATGACACCATGTTCATTGGCTGCACTGCTATCAAGGGCGCAAGCGGTACCGAGTATCAGAATGCTGTTGAGATCGGCGGCGTGCTTGCAGGTGCTTCTGCACACGCAGTCGTAGGCGAGAAGCTTACGGTTGTCGGCGAGGATACGGCGATCTACTCTGGTTATCTGTCCGTACGCAACTGGCAGACCGGCAGCGTTTATTGGAACCTTGACGGTTCGGGCGATCTGCGCCTTGAGGCTGTCAGCGGCATGTCCGGCACCATGGAGACCTTCGGTCCTGACTATCGCAGCGCCGCTCCTCCGTGGGAGTACTGCAAGAAGAACGTGCTTACGTTTGCCATTGCCGAGAACAACAACATTGGCGTTGCTTCAGGCGGCAGCATGGCCCGCATGTTCGACGGCTGCGAGAATATGCATGATTGCCAGCTTAAGGGCCTGGATATGAGTGCGAACTCCAACATGTACCGCTTCTTCTATGGCTGCAAGAGCTTGGTAAGCGACAACTTCAACGTCACCATGCTTGACACCTCTGGTGTGACCAACATGCGCGGTGCCTTCAGCGGTTGCGAGAACTTGACCACTATTGACCTGAGCACGTGGGAGACTTCGAAGGTAAGCCTCATGAACCATATGTTCGAGGGCTGCACCAAGCTTGAGACGCTGAAGATCGAGAAGTTCAATACAGCTAATGTTCAGGACTTCGACTACATGTTCGCCGGTTGCGAAGCTTTGACGATGTTTGACTTCAGCTTCCTGAATTGCGCATTGGCCAACAACATGAGCCATATGTTCGACGGCTGCAAGAATCTGTCCGATGTTGTGACAACGAACATCAATACGCCAGTTGCCAACAACACAAGCTACATGTTCCGCGGCTGCGAGCGCATTGTCAGCCTTGACCTGTCCAACATGGATGTACGTCGTGTACAAGACATGACGGGCATGTTCGAGGGCTGCACGCGTATGACCGAGCTTGTTATCACAGGCTGGAGCCTGTACCCCATGGCAGAGACGGTCAACATGACCGATATGTTCAAGGGTGACGGCGCACTGGTGAGCGTGTATGTGAACGGCGACGCTTCACATTGGAACGAAGCCTACATTGGCGAGAGCGCCGGCATGTTCGAAGGCTGCACCAACATTGACGGCCGTGTGACGCTGTCCGACGGCAACCAAGTTGGCGTTACATTCGATCCGGCACATATTGATAAATACTATGCTCATGCGGGTGGATACCTGCGCGGCACGGCATGTGTAGTCACCTTCTACTACACCGACTACGACGTGACTCCGCTTGTACCGAGCTATGTCGGTACCGCACAGGGTGGTGCCTTCAGGCTGCCGTCTCCTGAGCAGTACGGCAAGAGATTCCTTGGTTGGTTCACCCAAGACGGCACCATTGACCAGAACGGCGATGGCGTTAAAGATGAGAACGACTGGGGTATCAAGGTCGGCGACGAGTTCGGCGACTACACGCCGACAGGCAACATCAGCCTGTATGCTCAGTTCGAGGATTACACCTATCCGATCCAGTTCAACGCTATGGGTGGTTCTTCTGTAGCTTCTCCGTTGCCGGCAACGCCGGATACGCAGATTCCGGCATCGCTGCAATCGCTGAGCACCATTCAGACGAAGAAGGAAGGCTTCACGCTTGTTGGCTGGTACCTTGGCGCAACAACCGGTGCAGCTGGCACGTATAACCCTGATACCGATACGTACTTCGGATCACCTTCGACAGCACTGCCGGCACGCACGCCTGCATGCACGCCATCTGATCCGGCACGTATCTACTACGCTAAGTGGGAGCCCGAAAGCATTCACTCCGGCACATGGGGCGATAGCCTGTGGTGGAATATCGACAATGCAGGCGAGCTGACCATTTGGGCTCAGAATGCCGACGGCACCAAGGGCGGAACCGGTACGCTGCCGGCCTACAATGCAACGGATGCACTCACCGTTGCCAATGAAGGCACCGCAGATGGCGCTGGCATTCCGTGGTACGAGTTCAGAAGCGAAGTAACAAGCTTCCGTGTTGTGGGCGATTCGACTATCAACCTTGATGCGGCTGGCACGATTGCCTACTTCTTCTATGACTTCGACAACATTCAGAAGATCAACTTGAG
>CAYPKC010000036.1:0-10160 GCA_964411215.1 uncultured Eggerthellaceae bacterium
GAGAGATACAAGGGCCTCCCGGATAAGGAAGGCCGAGCGCTTTGGCCACCTTGTCGAAGGCCTCGCCCACCGCATCATCAATCGTGGCGCCCAAGATCTCATACGCCTGCCAATCCTTCATATACACAAGCATGGTATTGCCGCCGGATACCAGCGAGACAATCGCGGGAGGCTCAAACGGCTCCTCTGTCGCTCCAGGTGCCAGTTTGTTAGCATAGAGATGTCCTTCGAGGTGGTTCACGCCGATAAACGGCACCTCTGCTGCCCATGCTGCTCCTTTTGCAAAGGCCACTCCTACCACAAGCGCGCCCACAAGACCCGGTGCATACGTTGCTGCAATTGCATCAAGGTCTTTATAGCGAAGCGGCTTTTTCGTAGAGCCTGTGGCATCGGCAAGCGCTGCAGCACAGACGCCGACAATGGCTTCTACGTGTTTGCGGCTTGCTATTTCGGGCACAACGCCCCCAAAACGGGCATGGAAATCTATTTGCGAAGCAACGATGTCTGAATAAACCACATCGCCTGCTCCCACAACGGAGGCAGCCGTCTCATCACAGGAAGTTTCGATCGCAAGGATCAAAGGATGCTGAAGCGAACGCGCGTCCTGCGGCCCATCTGCAGTGGCTGCGTCCTCGTGTGCTTGCGCGGTATCTGGCGCGCTATGCGTACTGCGCCTTTTCTCGCCAAGCGGCATACTCATGATCAGCGCATCTTCACCGTCTGAATAATAGCCAGGCCGCGTGCCGTCTGATAAAAACCCGCTTGACAGGTAGAAGGCTTGCGCCTTGTCATTTGATGCTCTCACCTCAAGCGAGATGCGGACAGCCGCAAGGTTTTCACCATCATAGATAAGCCGCTCTAAGAGTTCTTTCGCTATTCCGTGACGCTGGTATACGGGATCCACTGCGATTTTCAAAAGCTGCATCTCCCCCGCCGCAATAAGCGCCCCCGCATAGCCGACAAGCGTATCGCCCGATTGCGCCATCCACCACGTACGGTCTTTTCGAGGAAGCTCGTCTTCAACAAGCGAAGCGGTCCAGGCGTCTGTCGCCATCAGACGCCGTTCGAGCGCGCACACCTCAGGAATATGGGCATGGTCGAGCGGTTTATAGACAATCTCACACTCGGAGTCACCCTGCACACCCGTATGCAGATTGCGCTCTTCCGGCTTGGCAAGGCGGGCGCGTTCGTTTTCCTCAGCATCCGAAAGACGCGTATAGATGGGAAGAAGATAGAGCGGATGATGAACGTGTGTGTCAAAGGGATCGATTTCCTGTGCGCGCCATGCACGCTCAGCGCAGGCGAGCAGTCCGGCACCGGTCGGCGTCCATAGATGTTCCGGTAAAAAGGAGCCTTTGCTCGCAAACAAATCCTTGTATTTCTTCAAGCCATCGCCCGCAATCGAGATGTCGTGGGCATCCGTCTCTTCGGCAAAAGCTTGCGCTTTGACAACACGGTCAGCTGAGAGACGCGATACGTTCTCTTTACCAATGTCATACAAAGCGGGATAGATTTCTTGGCGCATAGCGTCACTTACGACAAGCAGCGTGCCGACATAGCCGGAAAGGCGCACCCCTTCGGCAATCGCATCTTGCGTTGATACACCCACAAGGGCAACTTCAAGAGCAGAAGCAATGCCTTTTGCTGTCGCCATTGCAATTCTCACGCCGGTAAAAGAACCAGGCCCTCTGCCCACACAAACGCAAGCGATCTCCTCGCGCGTGATGCTCGCATCCTTTAAAAGGGCATCGAGGTGAGGGATAAGCTGGGTATTGGACGCACGATGCGCTGAAAGCTCAACATGTGCGACCATTTCAATGGAACGCGTAGGCATATCCAGCTTTCCTACGCCGATCGCAATCACTTCGTTGGCAGTGTCAAACGCCACTATATAGGTATCGTGTTTCATGGGTTCATTATACGGTGGCTTGATATCTCCGTTGCATGAAAACGCGCGCCATCGTGCTTCGAGCTCTGTAAATGAAGGATGAGTGGATGCGCGCTGAGGAGCTCTATCCTTTTGCCTATCTCAGCGAGCGTGCTTCATCTCGGCTTCCCAGGCATCCAAAAGATGCTCTGCATCCGTACCTTGAGCGCGCGCCGTAATTCTGCGTGAGGTATCTCCGGTACAAGCGATATGTACTTCAAGCGCATCTTCAGGCATGGCATCGGGAAACTTATCGGCCCACTCGACAAACGAGACGCCCTCTGAGGAGGGATCGGTTAAATAGTAAAAATCGATATCGTCAAGCTCTGTTCTGTCTTCGATTCTATACAGATCGAAATGAAACAGCGGTATGGTTGCCTCTCGATACTCAAAGACAAGATTGAAGGTGGGGCTTGTGATGGGCTCGTGTATCTCGAGTGCCTCTGCTACCCCTTGGACAAAATTGGTTTTCCCCGCACCGAGATCTCCCGTAAGCGAGACAACAGCGCCGGCGGCAAGCACGCCCCCTAAGGCTTGTGCTATCTCCTTAGTCTCGCTGACACTCTCGCTTTCAAAAGTTACTTGCTTCATGGAAGGTGAAAACGTATCGAATGACGAACGTGCTCAGGCAGCCTTTTTGCTTTTCGTCCCGTGTGCCACATACATAATGACACCAACGACAACGCCGCCCACAATATTGCCAAGCGTGACAGGGATGAGATTTGCCGTGATGAAGGTTCCGAAATTAAGCACCGCCGTATTGATGCCCGCCTCGGCAATGAGCCCTGAATACGCTGGGTTCAAGAAAGCGAAAATGCCCGCAGGAATGTAATACATGTTGGCGACGCAGTGTTCAAATCCTGCAATCACAAAACCAAAGATGGGAAAGAAGCAGCCCAGAATCTTTCCCGCCGTATCTTGTGCCGTGTTGCCGAGATAGATCGCAATGCACACTAGGAGATTGCAGAAGATACCCAGGACAAATGCATTTTGCCACGCAAGCGAAGACTTTGCGGCAGCAACTTTTGCGGTATAGACCGCAAGCGATCCGCCGCCAATATCAAGCTGCCCGAAAAAGGCCATGAGCGCGGCCATAAGCACAGCGCCAATAAAGTTGCCGATATATACCAACAACCAATTGCGGAGAAGTTGAGTCCACGTTATCCGATGCGCCAACACCGCCGTCACCATTAAAGCGTTGCCGGTAAAAAGCTCGGTGCCTAAGAGCACAACCATCATGAGGCCGATGGGAAAGATAGCGCCGGTGACAAAGCGCGCCGTTCCTACATCTGCCACCCCTTGCGCGGCAGTAGAAGAAGCAATTGCGCCTAATGAGATAAGCACTCCTGCAAAAAATGATAAAACGAGAAGCCGCCAGAGAGGGGCGGTTGCTTTTCCAACTGCGGCGTTGATGTAATTGTCTGTAATCTCTTGAGGCGAATGTATAGGCATGCGCGTTTCCGTAATCGTCGTGAACACTATGATTGCGCAATTATCGCATGTTGGTTGCTCAAATGTGCGCACGATAGCGTATGAGGTCGTTTTTTATGTGTCTCTCATAAAGAAATACCACCTTGCAGTGCCTTTTTATATAATTCAATGTGCAAAAGTTTGCACTGAGAGAGAACTGGAAGCAAAAGAGAGTCGACGAGAACTACCACGTGCCATGGCAAGCGAACGTCCAAGAAAAAACGGTTATAATCGCACGCGCCGCAGAGCATCCGCTCAAGGCGATCGCGGGCATGATCGCGAGCGGCATCGCACGCGCAGCGATGGTCGCACGCGCAGCCGCAATGGATCATCGCGCGATCGGGCAGACGCATCTTTAGAAAGAACATCGAAGGACATACCAGTACGCTCTCGCGCCAAACGAACCAGAGGCGAAGACCGCACTTCTCATGAACGGCACGCGCCGTCATTCCTTGAGGATCTCGATTACGATCGCGAGACAACATCCTATCCTCGGCGAACGCGAGAGCGCGCATCTTCTGAATCTTCTCACGAGCGCTCATCCCAACGCCCTGAGAGGGCGCGCAAAGATCGCCCTTCCGCATCTTCTAGGCCGGCTCGACGCCATGAATCTGAAGAGAAGATACCGCCCAGCCATCAGAGGTCTCGAAGCCGCACAGGAACAACGCGCACAGCAAGCGCATCGCGCCCCCGCCATACAACTTCTGACGCAGCGCGACATCGCAAGAATAATTTCTTACGAAATTGCGTAATAGGCGTTCTCTGCGTTGCTGTTATCGGCTGCGGGTATGCTTTTGCCCGTCCTGGCGGCTCCCCGCAAGATAATGCGCAAACACAAGAAGCTGAGCAGGGACAAGAGACCTCGTTCACTGATACAAACGGTCAAGACGCCTCGGTACAGAATGCGTCTGAGCAAGCGATTGTCTCAACATATACCCCGACCGTGGCAAGTATCGCGCAAGTTCCTGCTGCAACGACGCTTACCACCTATGATCTCTCTGACAATCCTCAGACATTCGAGCTGTCAGAGGCTTCCACCACTACCATCAACAACGCCCTTGCTCCCTTCATTGAAAACGATATCAAGCTTGGTTTTGTAGTACTTGATATCAATACCGGACGAGGCATTTCCTATAATCCCGACCAAGAAGTCTATGGCGCAAGCACGATTAAAGGACCGTTTTCAACCTATATTTGCCAGGACTTGGTCGAAAACGGTGAGATTAAGCTGACTGATAGCTGCGCAAACTTCGACGAGAATTTAAAAGCCAAAGGCACAGCAACCGTAAAGAACCAAATCAGCAATGCCATAACGTGGTCGAGCAATGGAGCTTTTGTTGGACTCAGAAAAACTTTCCGGGGAACTGATTACGCGAACTGGCTCAGCTCATTAGGAGTCGATCCTGCCATTCATGAAAAGAATAATTGGTTCGCATGGTATACACCACGAGATGCCGCCAAACTTTGGATGAATACCTATCTCTATCTTGATGAAGAGACTGAAACATCTCTGTGGCTTAAAAGCCTCATGTCTAAAACCAACCGTTCTCCCCTTCGAGAAGGAGTTGCTATCAGTGAAAATGTTGAAATTGCCCCTGATGAAAGCTCCTATGTTCTGGTCGAATATGCTGATGCGACATCAGAAAATGAATCAGAAATCGTGTATGCCGAAGATGCGCAAAACGGCAAACAAATCGCTGTGGAGATTGCCGATGGCGAAAAAAGCGGGCAGACCGAAACGAACCAAGAGTCCTCTGAAAACAACAATGCGTCTGGACAAGAAGCTGCTACAACTGAGACAAACGACGGCGCTGAACTCAAAGTGAAATCAAGTGAGCAGATTTCCTTTGTCAACAAGGCGGGTTGGTGTACTGATACCTCAAATGACAAGCTTGATTACAACTCTTTGAGCGACAACGGCGTTATTACCATCAATGATACCGATTGTCTATTCTGCATCATGACTGCTGCGCGGGACAATGAAAGAAATAACATGAGGGTACAAACCCTTATATCAGCGCTTTTCAATGCGTGTAAAGAATTAAACGCGCCTCTTACTGCCTGATCTCGCCCATGACATAATCAAAGAGCGCCTGCCCCTTCGCATGCGCCTTATCAAGCAGGCTTTCAGCACGCTTGTTATAGGACTCGCGTATCTCGACATCATCAATCGAGGCAGTATTGATGAAAATGTTCAAGCTCGCAGCTGATGTTGCCGCCTGTGCAATTACGGCAGAAGCGCCGGCATCGGAAACTGCCATGCGTGATCCCTCATGCGCCATGATGTCACATTCGCGAAGTACCGCCACGCAGGCTTCCATAATGCTGAGCGGAACTTCGCAAGCGCCTTTTAGAGCCTGCTGCATCACTGCCTGTTTTGCCGCCTTTTCTTCTTCGGTTGCTTGCGGCATCCCATACGCTGCCGCAAGCGGTGCAAAGGCGCAGGCATCTTCGTCTACCAGTTCAAGCAAACGCACCCGCAATACCTCTAAGCGAGACAGCGATGCTTGTATCTGATTTTCAACAGCTGCGTATTTTGGCTTTCCGAGCGTGAGGTTTCCCACCATGGAAGAAAGCGCCGCCGCTAAGGCTCCGCAATACGCGCTTGCCCCTCCCCCTCCCGGAGTTGGCTGTGCGCTGGCAAGATCTTCTGAAAATGTGCTTTCCATAGCTCGCTATCTCTCGAAAAAGCCTGTGAGACTCTTCTTCACCCTGGTTTCGTGACGTCTTTTAATCCCGCCTAGAACAAGCCGGAAATAACACCGTTTTCGTCGACGTCGATCTTATGGGCAGACGGCGCCTTACCCAGTCCCGGCATCGTCATGATCTCGCCTGTGAGTGCAACAATGAAGCCAGCACCAGCAGAAACCTTGACCTGCTTGACAGTGATGGTAAAGCCGCGCGGTGCTCCCAAAAGGGCTGCATTGTCGCTGAAGGAATACTGTGTCTTTGCCATGCAAACCGGCATCTCGCCAAACCCAAGCGTTTCGAGTTTTGCGATTTCTTTCGTCGCCTGAGGCTCGAAAACAACGCCGTCAGCGTGATAGATGCGTTTGGCGATCGCTTCGATTTTCTCCGTGATGGAAAGCGAATCGTCGTATGAGTATTCAAATGTGCTGGCAGACAGACCGTCTGTGCTTCCTTTTTCGCACAGCGCTACAACCTCATCGGCAAGGGCAAGGCCGCCCTCGCCGCCTTTTGCCCACACCTCTGAAAGTGCGACATCAACGCCCAGTTCATGGCATTTCGCTTCAACCAAATCGAGTTCTGCACGCGTGTCAGTCGGGAAGGCATTGATCGCAACAACACACGGAAGTTTATAGACCTCGGTGATGTTTTCGACATGCTGCAAAAGATTTGGAAGGCCTGCTTCAAGTGCTTCCAAGTTCTCTTCGTTGAGCTTATCGCGCGCAACGCCTCCGTGATGTTTCAGGGCACGTACCGTCGCAACAACGACGACCGCGTCTGGCTTCAGCCCCGCGAGACGGCATTTGATATCCAGGAATTTCTCTGCACCTAAGTCTGCGCCGAATCCTGCTTCGGTAATGCAGTAATCGCCCAGGGCAAGCGCCATGCGCGTGGCCATAATGGAATTGCAGCCATGGGCGATATTGGCAAACGGACCTCCATGGACAAATGCAGGGGTCCCTTCCAGCGTTTGTACCAAATTGGGCTTTAAGGCATCTTTGAGAAGCGCACACATAGCCCCTTCCGCTTTAAGGTCGTGCGCTGTCACCGGCTTGTCGTCAAAGGTATAGCCAACAACAATGCGGCCAAGACGCTCTTTCAAATCAGATATGGACGTTGCCAAGCAGAAGATCGCCATAATCTCACTTGCCACCGTGATATCGAACCCATCTTCGCGCGGCACGCCATGAGCACGTCCGCCGAGACCGTCGACAATGTGGCGTAATTGTCGGTCATTCATGTCGACGACGCGCTTCCACGTGATCTTGCGCACATCGATGTTAAGCTCGTTTCCATTCTGGATATGGGCGTCAAGCATGGCTGCTAGAAGATTATTTGCAGCGCCGATGGCGTGGAAATCGCCCGTGAAATGCAGGTTGATGTCTTCCATAGGAACTACTTGCGCATAACCGCCGCCGGCAGCACCGCCTTTGATGCCGAAGACCGGCCCCAGCGAAGGCTCGCGCAATGCCACAACAACGTTTTTCCCGCGCAGTGCAAGGGCATCTGCAAGTCCTACGGTCGTGGTTGTTTTGCCTTCTCCCGCAGGAGTCGGATTGATTGCGGTGACCAAAACGAGTTTGCCCGGCGTATGCTCCGTCTCGCGTAAAAGGTTGTAGTCGACTTTCGCCTTGTAATTACCGTAATGCTCTAAGTAATCCTCGGGAATACCGGCAGAAGCGGCAACATCGCTAATCTTTTTTGGATGAGCTGCCTGTGCGATTTCAATATCTGTCAGCATTTCTCTTTCCTTTCCGCCAACATCCGAAGTCCGTCTAATGTCAATTCTGATCGTGCATCGGTAATGGATTTTGACAAACTTGTCACGGTATGGGCCAAACCGCCTGTTGCGACCACGGGACATGTTGTCCCAAGCTCTTTGAAGATGTGCTCAAGCAAGCCGTCGACACGGCCGACTTCGCCATACAGAATGCCTGATTGCACCGCCTCAGCAGTCGATTTCCCAATGACGCTTGGAGGTACGGCATAGCCGATCGTTGCAATCTGCGTGGCTTGCTTAAACAAAGCTTGGGCTCCGGTGGTAATGCCTGGTGCGATAATGCCGCCGATGAACTTGCCTGAAGCGTCGATCACTTCAATGTTGGTCGCGGTACCAAAGTCAACGACGACAACGGGAGCCCCATAGAGCATGCGTGCTGCAACTGCATCCGCCACGCGGTCAGAGCCGATTTCGTGAGGATTGGGATAGTCGGTTTCAAAGAGGCCGGATTCGTGCGCGCGCTCGTACGTGCACATCAACGCCTCGATGCCCCACACCTTCTTGATGGCATGCTGCCACGAGACGGTAAGCACAGGCACGACTGAAGCAAGGGATGCTTGGTCGATCTGCTCGATCGCAACGCCTGACATCTGAAAGAGCGGAACAAGCTTGGCTACAATGTCGTCGGCTGTTTGGGTGTCTTCGGTGCTTATGCGCCAGGTCGCACTGTATTCAAGCGCTTTGTCGGCATCGCTTGCAATACCGATCACCGTTTGCGTATTTCCAACATCAACAAGAAGTAACATCTCTTATACATTCGTTTCCAACGATAAATGAATTAGTAATAATATAGCTAATCATTTAGAATGCTAAGAGGATTTTGGCATGTTTTATGATAAGTAACGTCAAGCGGGATTTGGAAGGGGTGCTTGACATGACTGAATCATCCACTCGCATACTAGTTGTCGATGATGAATCTACTATCACTGATTTCGTTGGGTTTGCCTTACAAAAAGAGGGCTATACCGCCGATATCGTGAAGAGTGGCGAAGACGCCCTGAACCTTGCCGCGCAGAATGATTACGATCTTTTCATACTCGACATCATGCTTCCTGGCATGGATGGCTATGAGCTTTGCAGGCGCCTTCGCACCAATACCGATTCGCCTGTTTTGTTCTTGTCGGCTCGCGATACCGAGCTCGATAAAGTTGTTGGCCTTGAAATCGGCGGCGACGATTATCTCGTCAAGCCATTCGGTGTCCGTGAGCTTATTGCCCGTGTTCGTGCTCTGTTGCGCCGTGGCTCAGGCGATGTTGGCAATACCCATAGCGTTATGACCGTCAATGGCATTACCCTTGACGAAGAAGCCCATACGGCTTCTGGCGATGCTGGTCCGATTGATCTTACCCCGCGTGAGTTCGAGCTTCTAGCTTCTCTCATGAAGAATGCCGGCAAGGTCGTTCGCCGCGAAGATTTGTTGCGTGATGCGTGGGGCTGGGAGTACCTGACAGAAACAAAGACGGTTGACACGCACATTAAGCGTCTGCGCGATAAGATCTCTGGTGCTGGGTATGATTCTGGCCTGGTAGAGACGGTGCGCGGCTATGGCTATCGCTTTAAGGCATAGAACACATTCAGCAATATCGCACTTTTGAAGAAGAGCACATACGTGCTCTTCTTTTTTGTTCGCTAGCTTTCGTCGCGCAAGCGTCTCAGCTGCTCTAAGGTGGCAGCATCAATGCGCTCGGCAATAGTGTTTTTACGCGTCGTATGGACGGTTTCTTTGTCGCGACGCACGTCTTCTAAAGAACTGAGCTCTTGGCAGAAGCCTTCTGCGCTCATGCGGCCAATGCCTGCTCCGAAAACGGTATCCTGTATCGTGGCATCGCTTGTAACCACAAGCGTTTCAACGCCGCGCTCACGCGCATCGTGAGCGAGCTTTTCTATCACGTGGTCAGCGCTTTGCCCTTTCGGCGAAAACATAATGGTGACGCCACCAACCACTTCGGTCTGAGACACCTGGCCAAGCCGTTCGGCGGCATCATAGACAATGATGGCTTCCATGCGTCTGCCGGCAAAATCAATAACATCGTTGAGCAAGCGTTCGCGGCAGACATTGTAGTAATCATCGGTAAAGTCAGGCAGCACGATCTTTTGGTATCGGCTCCCTGAGCGGATCGCGTTATAGCCGTCAACGATAAGGAGTTTCTTACGCTGAGCCATTGTTTTGCCTGAGCCATTCATACATGAATACGGTAGATGCCTGAGCGACATTGAGCGAACTGATGTGGCCGATTTGGGGCAGCTTGCAGAAGATGTCGCAGTTTTTATGCACGAGCTCTGATATGCCGCTGT
>CAYPKC010000037.1:0-10033 GCA_964411215.1 uncultured Eggerthellaceae bacterium
GTCTGCAGAAGCGGCCTTGCCATGAACTTGATATTGCCGACGTTGTACGCTCGCTTGGCGTCGAAGATGTTAAAACGATCGACCCCTACGATATGCAAGCAGTGAGATCAGCTTTGAAAGAAGCGACTTCTGATGAGGAAGGATTATCCGTCCTCATATTCAAACGCCCGTGCGTGTTGCTTGAGCGTACCTACGATGCGCCGTACTTTATTGCAAATTGCACAGGGTGCGGTACGTGTTTGACACTCGGATGTGCCGCAATCGGAAAAGAACTCGAAACGGGGCTTGCCTATATCGATCCTGATATGTGCATTGGTTGCGGCCAATGCACGCAATACTGCCGTTTCAACGCAATAGTGAGGTAGGGGACATGGCTTATCGTATTCTTCTTTGCGGTGTTGGTGGTCAAGGCACCATTCTTGCCGCCCATATTCTGGCAGACGCGGCAACGCATATCGGGTGGGACGCTAAAGTATCTGAAATCCATGGCATGGCTCAGCGCGGTGGCAGTGTCACCACGGTTGTCACCGTGGGAGAAGAAGTCACTTCCATGGTTTCAGGCGTCGGGGAGGCCGATATGATCGTCTCCTTTGAAATGCTTGAAGCGCTCCGTAATATCGACCAGCTGAAAGTCGGCGGCCTTTTAATCGTGAACGACGAAGTGATAAAGCCGGCTTCGGTATTAACGGGCAAAGCATGCATGCCGCCAAAGATGAAAGAAGAGCTCTTGTCCAAGGGGGCTCTTATCGTGCCTGCACAAGCTACCGCAAAAGAGGCAGGCAACATCAAAGCGGCAAATATCGTGTTGCTTGGCGCCCTTTCAAGCGCTCTCGATATTCCTGCCGAGATTTGGGAAGAAGTTATCGCACAACATGTTCCTGAAAAAACTATCGAGCTCAATATCAATGCCTTTAGGGCAGGACGAGCTTTTTCTGTCGAGCATTAATCACGCAAAGGAGTCATGGTGACGGTATCCCAAATCAGCGTCTTTACTGAAAGTAAACCAGGGCATCTCTTAAAGATGCTCAAACTCTTTCAATCTGCCAAGGTAAGCGTTCGCGGCTATTCTGTGTCTGATACGGGCGAATACGGCATTGCCCGCTTTATCGTCGATTGCCCCGAAGCTGCAACAGAAGCCCTCAAATCAGCCGGGGCTGCTTTTACGACTACGCAGATCATTTGCATCAAGCTTGAAGACAAACCGGGCGAGTTGGCGCGCATTATGGAGGTGCTCGCGAAGGGGAACGTCAATGTTCTCTATAGCTATTCGCTCATTTCCACCTACATCGCTATCGGCGCCGATGATATCGATAGCGTTTTGCAAATGCTCGAACATGAACCGGTAAAAACCGTGAACCAAGCAGAGATCGCTTCACTGTAAGGCATGCCCATACCAAAAGATTCATTAAGGAAGAGAAAGCAACTAACCGTGCACACCTACGATATCACCCGCAAAGGCGATGCCCTTTTAGCAGCCGCATCGCATGACTTCGACGTTTTGCCCATCTATCTCCCTGAGATTGAATGCATGGACAGAGAGCGTTTGCGCACGCTTCAATTGGAAAAGCTGAAAGAGCAGGTTACCTACACCTATAAGCACGTACCGTATTATTGCGATCGTATGAACGAATTTGGCGTCTTGCCCGAGCATATTGCCACACTTGATGATATAAGGAAGCTTCCCTTTACTGACAAAACTGCGCTCAGGGATACGTTTCCTTTCGGCATGTTTGCAGTAGATATGGAAGATATCATTGAGCTCCATTCCTCTTCTGGCACAACAGGCAAGCCCATTGTGGTTGGCTATACCCATGACGACATGGATGTCTGGAGCGAGTGCATTGCGCGTCTTGTCCAAATGGCGGGTGTCGTGCCGTCCGATATCGCTCAAATGGCTTTCGGCTATGGCATGTTTACTGGCGGTTTCGGCCTTCACTACGGCCTGCAACGCCTGGGTTGTGCCATGATTCCCGCCGGTAGCGGTAACACCGAACGCCACATCCAGATGATTGAAGATTATGGCTCCACGGTTCTTATCTCGACTCCCACCTATGCCCTCCATATTTGTGAGGTAGGGGAGCAGATGGGATTCGATTGGAAATCCTCAACCCTTCGCGTCGGTCTTTTTGGAGGCGAGCCCTGTCCTCCTGCCATAAAAGAAGAGATCGAAGGCCGCATGCATATCATCTGCACCGACAATTATGGCCTCACCGAGGTCATGGGGCCTGGGGTATCGGGAGAGTGCCTTGCGCATCGCGACCAGCAGCATATTGCCGAAGACCATTTTTTGTGGGAAGTCATTGATCCCGAGACCGGCGAGCCTATGCCAGAAGGCGCGTTTGGCGAACTTGTGCTCACCCCGCTCGATAAACGCGGCATTCCTGTTTTGCGCTATAGAACGCATGACCTCACGCGCGTTGTCACCGACACGTGCGAATGCGGACGCACTATGGCGCGTATGGATAAAGTGCGCTCACGCAGCGATGACATGCTCATCATTCGCGGTACCAATGTATTCCCGTCGCAGATCGAAGATGTCTTGAAAGATATTGTCGAAGTCACACCGCACTATCACATCGTTGTTGAGACGATTGACGGCATGGATTCACTCACCGTCGAAACTGAAATCAGGCCTGAAGCCTTCAGCGATTCGTTTGAGGCTATGAACGACTTAAAGCACACCATTGCTGAGAAATTGAAAGGTGTTTTGCTTGTCGGGGTAAATGTTCGCCTGGTTGAGCCCGGTGGCATTACGCGTGCTATGGGCAAAGCAAAGCATGTGAGCGACCTTCGACAAAAATCGTAAGGTGCGCACCCGCGCCTGGTATACCTCATGGCTTCTCCTTTTCAGAATCGCGACGTGTCCACGCCGCAAAAGGTAGTAGGAAGATTTGCGCCAAGTCCTGCGGGTGTCATGCATGCGGGAAATATCTTTGCGGCGCTCATGGCTTGGCTTATTGCGAAATCGCACGATGGCGATATAGTGCTGCGCATTGAAGACCTTGATAAAGAGCGCTCAAAGAAGCATTTCGCTGATAAGGTGCAGCGTGATTTTGAGTCCCTCGGCCTGACATGGGATAGAGGACCCGTCTTTCAAAGCGAGAGGGACGAGGCCTACCAAGAAGCCTATGCTGCACTTGAAAGAGGCGCGGATCTGTATCCTTGCTTTTGCTCGCGTGCTGACCTGAATGCTCAGTCTGCTCCTCATCGCGGCGAAAAGCAGGTCTATCCGCGTACGTGCAAAAACCTCACTGCGCAAGCGCTTCAGGAGCTTAAGGCAACGCGTGCGCAAGAGGGGAGAGGTCCCTCCTATCGCATCACCGTCTCCAACGAGGTCGTCTCCTTCCACGATCTCTTTCAAGACACTATGACCCAAAACCTTGAGACGGAATGCGGAGACTTCATTATCAGGCGCGCAGACGGGGGATTTGCCTATCAACTGGCGGTCGTGGTCGATGATGCTGCAGAGGGTATTACATCCGTCGTGCGTGGCTATGATCTCCTTGTCTCAACGCCGCAACAAATTTTTCTGCAGCACCTTCTTGGATACTCGACACCGACCTATGCGCACGTTCCGCTCTTCTGCGCACCGGACGGCAGACGCCTCGCTAAGCGCAACAAGTCTGCCGCCTTTGATGAACTCCTTGCTACCTTGGGGAATCCGCGTGCTGTGATCGGGCATATTGCTTATATTGGAGGCCTCATAGAATGCGATGAGCCGATATCGCCCGAAGAGCTTCTGAAAACTTTTGACCCGGAAGCACTGAAGCCGCGCTATAAAAACACACCCGGCATTCAATTTGATCTCTCTTAAAAGAGAAACAGGTGCTCAAAGAACCCTCCGCATACGATCGACAGGGCATAAAAAGTGCCAAGAATGATATTGAGCGAGCAAATCTGCGACATGGCAGCAATGCGCGAGGTGGCATCAAATGGTTGTGTCCATAAAGCAGACGTTGCCGGATAGGCAATCAAAATCATAAAAGGGAGAAGGATAATACCGTAGGTAAACCATTCCATAATGATGATCACGATGCTTGCATACCACAAAAGAAGTAAGACGCGATACAGCTTTTTCGCTTTTGGCCTCTGCAAAAGAGCAGGAAGCGTTTTACGCTTCGCATGCCAGTCCTTTTCTATATCGCATGTGTTATTGGTCAGCATGATAAGGGCAATGCCGATAAAGAGAGGAAGCGACCAGACAAAGATCATACCGTCTAAGACTCTTGTCACCGCATAGTATGAGGCAAACGTAATGAGGCAGCCCATGACAAAGCCACTCACCACTTCACCCAAAGGAAGATAGGAAATCGGCGTTTTGCCACCTGAATAGAGAAAGACAATCAGAGCACCGAGAAGTGCGATAAAAAGCGGAATAAGTCCCGCCATAACTATGACGTAGAGCCCTAAGAGAAACGCAACGATAAGAAAAAGTATTGCAAGGTTTCTCACAGCTTTAGGATTGATGTGGTTATACACAAGGACGGCGTCATTTTCTTCAAGATCATCTGAGGCAGAATCGGTTCCTTTGACGAAATCAAAATAGTCATTGAGCGCATTGACGGAAGATTGCATGAGGACTGAAATGACTAAAAGCACGCAGGCCATGACAAGAGAGACCGGATGGTTTTGCGCAATCGCAAGACAGACGGCAACAAGGACCGGCATGATGGAGGCAGCCCACGTGTGGGGAGCCGCAATGTTCAAAGCCAAGCGAGCGGTGAATTTGGTGTATGCTTTTTGAGAATCCATATTCCTTGAAAGGGTAGCATTGCTCCGTATCTCTCATTGTATAGATGATCTGATTCAATCGCTAGGCGCCGACGAATCAAAGATGGTTCGCATCGCCTTGAATAATCGCAAGTATAAAGATGCGGTGTTAAGCATTTGGAAAGATGAGGAAGCGTCTTCGTTCATACTCGATCATACGAACGCCTTTTACATCCGCAATGACACGACGCCAAGACATGGTGTGAAGCCCGATGAGGCCTATATCATTTGTGAGATTTGTATTGATGATCCACTTGTCAGGTCAGAGCTTGATACCCACAAAGAGCTTTTGCAATTTGCGCTCAGAAGCCAAGGGCTTTCATTTGAAGAGCTTCATATCAAACCAGCGCGCAGAGGCATGAAAAGCCGCCATCCGTTTTCAAGCTCCCACGAGTGAGAACGCCTTCATAACCTTTTGCCGTGCGAGAGGGAACAGATTCTTACTTCCATTTTAAAGAAAGTACAGTTCAGAGGTTATTTTTGTAACTCTCCATTAACTTTACATAACATATATTATCAATATTATATACAGAATATACAGCAGGTGTGTTCATCAGTCATAACACATCTTTATAAAGAGATTAACGATCCCAGATCGAAACATCAGGTGCCGAGGGTGATCCAGATGAACCGGCTGATCCAAACCCATTGCCTCCCAATGCATTCATGAGTGACTGATAATCACCGGTTTGCAACAACGTCATCATCGTTGTCAGAACGACTATGAAGGTATAGAGTCCAAATATGAAAGCTATGATGGCGACAATGCATGCAATGTTATTGGATGATTTCATGCGCTGCGCCAATGCGGTTTGCGGAGACTCTACGGACAAGACCCGTTTGATTTTGCTGCGCGCAATAAGAGCGCACACGAGAGAAACAATACTTAACAGCAAGCCTCCTATTAAAAGTGAAACAGGTCCGGCTATGATCGCTACCGTATTGAGCGTCTGTGCTATTTTGAGATCTTTCAGACGCAATTGTTCAGGATCTGTAGGATATATATCTCTTTGTTGCCCGTTATCCATCAATTAAGCCCCACTACTGCCAAATCCGCCCTGAGATCGCTCAGATTCGCTCAAATCCTCATTTTCGACTAAATATACGTCCTTGATAGCAAATATGGCCATTTGAGCGATTCTGTGGCCTCGTTTTATTTGATAGGTAACTTCCTTGTCAGAATTGTACAAAACAACTTTAATTTCACCACGATACCCGCTATCAATGAGTCCAGGAGCGTTCAAAACGGTTATACCATGGTTAGCCGCAAGGCCGCTTCGCGGTATGACGAAGCCGGCATAGCCCTCGGGAAGTTCCATGGCAAACCCACATGGTATGGTCGCGCGCGTAAGAGGCGGAATATCAATGTCTCTTGTCGATGCCAAATCAAATGCCGCATCGCCCTTATGGGCATAGCAAGGCGTCGGCAACCCATCATCAAGTTTCTTTATAGGAATGCGCATACGTTACTTAACGTCGCTGATCGCTTCGGAGAATTCCTCGACGCTTTGGAAATCCTTATACACGCTTGCAAATCGAATATAGGCAACATCATCAATGCGTGCGAGTCTGGTCAGAACCATTTCACCTAAATCTTTTGATCCGACTTCTCCTGTCGCACTTGCGCGCAGCACCGATTCAATGTTGTTGATAATGGAATCCATTTGCTCATGCGTCACAGGTCGTTTCGCGCATGCAATAAGAAGACCGCGTAATAGCTTGCTGCGATCAAAGGCTTCAGATGAACCATCAGATTTGATAACAATGATAGGACGTTCGCCTAAACGCTCATACGTGGTGAATCTGTGGCCGCACCTCAAGCATTCGCGACGCCTCCTTATAGCGCTTCCGTCGTCAGCCGATCGTGAATCAATGACTTTCGAGTCTATGTAATCACAAGATGGGCATTTCATAACGTGCCTCCAGTCCACCATGAGTCAAAATCTTTAAGACTACAATATATTGTATATTATAACGAGTATTCCTTGTAAATGTTTTTACGGTATCTATATATTGATGATTGCCATGTTCTCACTGAGTCGAATACGCACGGAATTTGTTTTCGTTTGCAAAATGCTTCTTGCATAGAACTTTTGTTCGTGCTTTAATATCGAACAAAAGTACACATCGTGCCTATCGGAGGACGAAATGGGCGAGAACCTCACTAAACGCCAGCAGGCCGTGCTCGATAATATTGAAAAACACATTTTGGAAAAGGGTTACGGGCCTACGGTTAGAGAAGTCTGCCAAGATTTAGGACTCTCATCGCCCTCTACGGTGCATGTGCATCTCAAGGCGCTTGAAGAAAAGGGTTTTATCAAGCGCGACCCTCTAAAGTCAAGGTCCATCACGCTTGCCCATGATGTGCAGGATTCTCTTGGCAACCTGGTCGTTCCCTCATTCAGCAATACTGTTGATGTGCCGCTCGTCGGAAGAGTTGCAGCAGGCGAACCTATTCTTGCTGAAGAGAATATCGAAGAAGTGCTCACGCTTCCAACAGATATTGTGGGAGATGCCCCGTCCTTTATGTTGACCATTAAAGGTACCTCCATGATAGAAGCTGGCATTAACGATGGCGATTATGTCGTAGTGAAAGAACAGCCAGTCGCTGACAATGGAGATATCGTCGTTGCCATGATTGAAGATGGTGCAACGGTAAAACGCTTCTATAAAGAAAAGAATCGTATTCGCTTGCAACCGGAAAACTCAAGCATGGATCCCATTATTGTGCAAGACTGTTCCATTCTTGGAACCGTTGTTGCCGTTTTTCGCCGCCTCTAAGCGCTTGGCATCAGCCCGCAACCTGGAATTCTTCGAATTTCGATGCCAAGCTGCTTGGAATGCGCACCACAAGATGTATACCTTCATCCGTAAAAGACTCTGATACCACATACGCACGGCGATGCGCTAACGAGACCAGCTCTCCCCTCTCAAACGGTATAAGAACATCCAACACCTTATCCGATGATGAAGCTGCATCCCCTATCGCTTGTATCAAGTGATCTATGCCATAGCCCGTGTGTGCTGAAATAAAATAGGCATCGTGATACCGCAAACGGAGTGCACAAAGCATATCGCTTTCTAGAAGATCGCACTTATTGAAGATCATCATTTTTGGAATCGTATCGACGTTGATTTGATTCAAGACCTGGTTCACGGAATCTATTTGGTTCAGATAATCCTCTGATGAAACATCGATTACATGCAAAATCAAATCAGACCCTCGTATTTCATCAAGCGTCGATTTGAAAGCTTCAATGAGTGTTGTTGGAAGTTTTTGTATAAAACCAACCGTATCGGTCAGCGTCACTTCCCTCCCCTCGGGAAGTGCAAGCTTGCGCGTCGTTGAATCGAGCGTTGCAAAGAGCAGGTCATCGCTATAAACCTCGGCGCAGCACAGTCTGTTAAGCAGGCTTGATTTACCGGCATTGGTATAACCGACGAGCGACACTTTAAAGACGCTGCTGGTATAGCGCGATTCGCGTTGCTGCTTGCGTACCTTCGATAAGGTAGCAAGCTCCTTTTTGATCGCCGTAATACGATTGCGTACAATGCGTCGGTCAACTTCAAGTTGGCTTTCACCTTCACCAAAACGAGAACCTACGCCGCCACCCATTCTGTTAGAGGCGAGATGCGCCCACATGCCTCGAAGCCGTGGATAGAGATACTGGTTTTGCGCAAGACGGACTTGCAGCCTTCCCTCTTTTGTTTTTGCATGCAAAGCAAAGATATCTAAGATCAGTGCCGTTCGATCAATCACCTTGATATCTTTTGATACCGCCTTCTCTAAATTTGCTTGCTGTGAAGGCGTAAGCTCATCATCGAAAATGATGACATCAACGCCATAGTGCGATGCAAGCTCAGCTATCTCTTGCGCTTTGCCGCTCCCGACAAACGTTTTGGGATGGGGCTTGTTTAATTTTTGAGACGTCTTTGCGACAACTTCTGCACCGGCGGTATGAGCAAGTCTTTCAAGCTCAGCGAGAGAAGATTCAAGGGTCCACGCGGACGCCGGTCTCTCGATGCCAACGAGAAGAGCTCGCTCGCTTGTTGGATGCGTGTCCCACGAATGGCCTTTGACGTTGACGTCTTCAAAGTCATATGCTTGCTTCTCTTCTGGCATACCATCCATTCCGCATCGCACGTTTACATAAAGCTTTTACAGAAGTGTTGTGTCTTCTACGATTACAGCTCAACTTCGCCGGTAAAACTCTCGTGCGCAGGCCCGGTCATGTAAATATGACCATCATCTGCCCAGACAATATGCAACGTGCCTCCTTTAAGGAAAAGGTCGTTTTCACGCGGCGCTCTTCCCGTCAGGCGTGCTGCAACATTTGTGGCACAAGCGCCCGTGCCGCAGGCAAGTGTCTCTCCGCAGCCGCGCTCATAGACACGCATGGCGATGCCTTCTGGCATCACTTCGGCAAACTCTATGTTCGCCTTTTCGGGAAAGATCTCATGGCTTTCATAGAATGCGCCGATATCATCCAGACGCAGCGTTTGAAGCGACTTTTTTGCCCCCTCTTCAAAGAGCGCATCGGGAAGCGACTCCCAATCATCAATAAAGCAAATGGCATGAGGATTTCCCATAGAGACTGCGCTGAAGGTAAAGTCTCCCCACGGAGATGGTATAGAAACCTCTCGCACACAATCTTCCGAAAGGCCTTCGATAGCAATACCGGGCGCATTGATAGGAACCTTGCGCGCATCAAGTATGGGCTCTCCCATGTCAACGGTCGCGTCAGTCATGGTCTTATCAGCGCCAACTGTAAACGTAATCGGCTTGGGGCCCGATAAGGTATCAGCAACAAATGAGCCTGATTCAGGCGCCACATAAGCACGATCAACAAGATATTTTGCAAAACAGCGCACACCATTGCCGCACATCTGAGCAAGCGTTCCATCGGCATTAATGTAATGCATGTACGCTGCGCATTCCTTGCGGGGTGATGCATCTACCAAGATGATGCCGTCTGCGCCGATACCAAAATGCCTGTCACAAAGTGCGCGGACGTCTTCGTCAGTAAGTTCAATCTCTCCTTTGAGATTGTCTATAAAGATAAAATCATTACCTAATCCGTTCAATTTTGAAAACGTCAGTTTCATACTGTTTGTCCTCCATACTCTTTGAAAGCATCTAATGAGAGCACGCTTTCAAGCATCTGGTCAATATCTGCAGAATCGCCATTAATCCAGTGTATCCGCTGCTCGTTTCGAAAAGGTCGGGGCTGCCGGGTTGCAGCCCGCCTCGGATGCGGAGTAA
>CAYPKC010000038.1:0-9807 GCA_964411215.1 uncultured Eggerthellaceae bacterium
CGTTGCATCGACATTGGTCGCTTTCGAGTCATTGTAGAAGCTCACCCCTTGATATACCCCGCATGGCTCAATGCGATGCTCGAGAGGCTGAAAGGTCATGAGCGCTGCGGTGACATCACGCGCAACTACGCCAAGGGCAATTACCGCCGACGCTGCGGCAAGGGCGTTTAAGACATTATGCTCGCCAACGATGTTCAGCTCGTTGGCGCCTGCTAAGACATTGTCTTTACCCTGAAAGGCAACTTCTAAGGCGCCGTGGGCATTTTCAAAGGCAGCGTTGGCTGCTCCGCAACGAGCGCGCATATCGCCTTCGACCCCGTCGGAGGTACCTAAAGGGATATACGAAAAGCCACGCTCACTATCGGGCACAGCTTTGAGCTCTTTGATTTTGCTGCGCACAACGTCATTCGTTGCATCAAGGACAGCGGTTGCACCTTCGACTGAAGGCAAGTTGGACAACAGCTTGTATTTCGCCTGCATATACGCATCGAACGTGCCGTGCCACTTGATGTGGTCTGGCGTAATACCCAGAATCACCGCAACGTTGGGCGCAAAATGGTCAACGGAGGCAAGTTGATAAGAAGACGTCTCAACAACGTAGATATCCTGCGGATCACGCATGACTTCAGTGATGCATGCGTCCCCGATATTTCCTACGGCTTTCGCTTTGCGTCCGCTTGACCTGAGTATATGCTCGATGAGCGCGGTGGTCGTCGTTTTGCCATTGGTGCCCGTAATCGCAATCCACTGCGACTGGTCGCTGCTTTCACACCACGCAAATTCAACCTCGCTGATGATTGATGTGCAAGCTGTCCGCGCGGCTTGGTAAAACGCAGAGTTTTCAGAAATGCCCGGGCTTGCAATGCAAAGATCAAACGAACCTTTCGGCTCTTCGCAATCAAATGTGAGGGTTACTCGGGATGCATCGGCCTCAGCAAGCGTTTGTTGCGCCCACGCTTGCGCCTCTTTTGTCGCCGCCCCTGCAAGAATACAGAGTTCATCCACGCGATTTCCCACCAACGGAAGCAAGTACTTGATCAGTGCTTTGCCGCTTACGCCAAGGCCAAGAACAAGCACTCGTCCAAGGTGCTGAAATGCATACTTTTTCCCAGAAATAAACTGCTGATCCATAAACGTGCCTATGCCGGTGCCATGGAGCTTGAGAACCAAAGAACAAGGCCGACTGCTGCAAGCAAACCGGAGATGATCCAGAATCTCACAACGACTTTCGTTTCGCTCCAGCCCTTCTTCTCGAAATGATGATGCAACGGTGCCATTAAGAAGATGCGCTTTTTCGTGTGTTTGTAATAGCCTACTTGCAACATAACCGATATTGCCTCAGCAACAAAAAGGCCGCCGATGATGATCACGACAAACTCGGTCTTGGTGACAATGGCCAGACAACCTAGCGCCATACCAAGGGCAAGGGAGCCCGTATCGCCCATGAAGATATCGGCGGGATGGGAATTAAACCACAAAAATCCAATGCACGTACCTGCTAGAGCTGCAGCAAAGATGGCAGGTTCAAGCAACCCTTCCCGATAGGCAATAGCAGCCATCACAATCATCACGACCATAACCGTGCCTGCAGCAAGGCCATCAAGGCCGTCGGTGAGGTTCACGGCATTGCACATACCTACCAAAAGAATCATGCAGAAGATCACGTAGATGACAGGGACGCTGATACCGCCCTCGCCTATAGGAATGACGAACGTGAAAACACCGAGGTCGAACGTATAGATAAAGGGTATTTCGATAGTGGGTTCAACGCCAAGCATGTTGACCGCGGCCAACACGAAGATGCCAGCAATGAGAAACTGCGCAATGAGCTTCATTGTTGGCGTCAATCCAAGGGAGCGCTCGTGCATAATCTTAGAAGCATCATCAACAATGCCTAAGATGCCCGTGAGCACCACCGCACCGAGCAGCAGATACGATTCAGCGTCTGGCACCCCGACAAGCAGAATAGTCACCACGACTGCGACAAGCATAATGAGGCCGCCCATAGTTGGCGTACCTTGCTTGACGAGGTGGGTTTGCGGGCCGTCATCACGGACTTGCTGGCCAATGTGTTTGCGCGTCAAAAAGTGAATGAATGCCGGCATGAGCGCCATCGTAATAACCATGGCCATCACAACCGCTATAAAAACAAGAAATGTCGGATACTGTGCAAAATAACCGAACATTAGCTTACCAATCCTTCTGCCACGCGATCGAGACGAAGGGCGTGTGATGATTTAACAAGGACCACGTCCCCTTCGACAAGGTTTCCTTCAAGCACTTCAAGCACGTCTCCGACACCCTGTGCTTGCACGACAGATGCCTGGTCCATGCCAGCTTCTTTTGCCCCTTGCGCAATGCTTTTGCCAAGGTCACCCACGCAAATGAGCAGATCGATTCCTTTTTCAGCAACGTAGGCTCCAATGCCTTCATGGCAGGCTACTTCAGCATCTCCGAGCTCAAGCATATCGCCAAGCACGGCAATTCTGCGCCCAGCGACTTCCATTGATGCAAGCATTGAAAGAGCCGCGCGCGTGGAATCGGGATTTGCATTGTAGGCATCATTGATAATGATAAAGCCGTCGCGCCCGCGCAGCGTTTCCAAGCGCCCCGTCTCCGATGCCGAGGCGCCCAGGGCTTGTACAATGGTATCTGCTGGAATGCCCAGCGTCGCTCCAACCGCTGCTGCAGCGCACGCATTCGAAACGTTATGCTCGCCCATGATTGCTAAATGGCACTCTGCCGATTGCAAAGCAGGTTCCATGTTGAAAAGGGTTGCTTGCTCCTCTTCGGCCTCAAAGCCTTGAAGGCACAGGGTAAAGCACGCGCGTCCTTCTTTATCCAACTCGACGTTTTCAGGCCATACACGCGGGGCATCTGTGTGGTCTTTAGCTGAGGTGCCGTACCACACGACGGCAATACCTTGCTGTGTAAGGTTCAGGCGATCTACCAAGCCCGGAATGCAGGCATCATCGGCATTGGCAATAGCCACGCCAACACCGATTGGAAGGGATTCGAAAAGCTCCCCCTTAGCACGGCAGATGTTTTCTTTGGAACCGAGAAGCTCCATATGGGCATCGCCAATGTTTGTAATGAGTCCGATATCGGGCAGTGCGAGATTGCAAAGATCGCGGATTTGGCCTTGTCCGCGCATGCCCATTTCAACGACGACAACCTGCGTGTCGGGATTTGCGGACAGAAGGGTGTTCGGCACACCGAGCTCATTGTTCTGATTGGCAATGGTAGCTACTGTTGAAAAGGATGAGGCGCATACATCGCGCACAAGGTTCTTTGTCGTTGTTTTCCCAACCGAGCCCGTGATAGCGACCACTTTTCCATCAATAAACTCACGCCATCCTTGAGCCAAGTCTTCAATGGCATGAAAGGTATTGGGCACTTCGATCACGCCTACGCCCAGCTCGCGCGCCATAATGCATGCCACGCTATCGGGGGTCTCAGTCACCAAAACACCTCGCGCGCCGCCTCGTATGGCGCTTTCAACAAAGGCGTGGCCGTCATGATGCTCACCTGGAAGTGCGATATAGAGGGCACCGTCAAACACCGTGCGGGAATCCCAGGTGATTCCTGTCAGGATTTCTGAGGCATCGATCGGCGGGATAAGGTAATTGCCGCCAGTCATGTATGAGATCTGCTTGAAGTTGAGACGCATACTATCTGCCTTAGTCTACCTTACCTGGTGTATCGGCCGCGCGCTGAGCACGCAGTTCAAGTGCCGCACGAACTTCTTCTACGTCGTCGAAATGGCGCTTTTCTGTGCCGATAATTTGATAATCTTCATGGCCTTTACCCGCAATGAGTATGACTGCGTGCGGTTCCGCATCGCAAATAGCTTTCTGTATAGCCTCATGCCTGTCGGGAATAATGTCGTACGATGCATCGTCTGCCTCTTTGAGGCCAGCAACAATATCTGCAATGATTGCGTCTGGATCTTCAGTGCGCGGATTGTCGCTTGTCACATAGACATGATCGGCAGCAAGGGCGACACGACCCATAATCGGCCGCTTTGCTGAGTCGCGATCCCCGCCACATCCAAATACCACTATGGTCTTTTTGGCACCAAGATCAGAAAGCGAATTCAGCGCCTTCTCAAGGGCATCGGGGGTATGCGCATAATCAACATAGACTGCCAGGTCGTCCGCGTCGCTGCTTTCAACTCTCTGCAAACGTCCCGGCACAAAAGGTGCCTTTTCCAAGGCTTCAAGGCAGGTGGTAAGCGGAATGCCGATCTGCAAGCAGCTTGCAAGCGCAACCATGATGTTTTCAACGTTAAAGCGTCCTACGAGCGGAGACATCAGTGCGACTTTTTCACCGCGAACGGAAAGCTCTAAGCGGGTCTCTTTCACGGCAAATTCCATTGAAACCGGATAGATGTCGGCATCTTCGGTAAATCCGCAGGTGATGAGATCATCGCCTTGGCTGCGCACGCGCTCAGCCAACACTTGTCCCCACTGCGTATCGATGCAGACAACCCGCTTTGCCGGATAGTCTTTACCGAACAGAAGCGCTTTTGCTTCAAAATACGCATCAAAGGTGTGATGATAATCAAGGTGGTCTTGCGTCAAGTTGGTAAACGCCGTCACCGCAAAATCGGTTTTCCAGACACGCTCAAGATCGAGGGCGTGCGAGCTGACCTCCATGGAGACAACTTCGCATCCCGCATCGCGCATCGTGGCAAAAATCTGTTGCAGATCGGGTGATTCTGGCGTTGTATGGGCAGCCTCTTTGCTGTGGCCGTCAACCTTAACGCCGACCGTACCGATAACACCGCACGTATAACCGGCATGAGCGGCAATACTTTCAACGAGATAGGTGGTGGTAGTTTTTCCATTGGTGCCGGTTATGCCTACGAGCTTAAAAGCACGAGATGGATTGCCGTAAAAAGCGCAGGCGGCATCCGCCATAGCACGCCGTGAGTCAGGGACAATAACCACCGTGACATCGGTTGCGTCAGCGAGGTAGAGGCGCCGCTCTGCAACGATAACGCGCGCTCCCCGGTCAATGGCATCTTGCGCGAAAGAATGGCCATCAACTTTAAGACCGACTATGCAGAAGAAGGCATCGTTGGGTTTGACGGTGTCGCTTCTATACGCAAGTCCCGATACCTCTTCCTCGGGATTTCCAAGAATGGTTGCATCGCAGCCTTTAAACAGGTTTGAACACATTATTGGCATAAGGGCGGCCTCATTCCGGAACAACGTTGTAAAGGTCAATTACGTTTAGCATTATATCCCGAAAGACCCCAGCCATATTCCTCTCATACGGCACATCGTTTGCGCCTACCATGCAAACGAGCGGGCTCGAAGAGTTGTCGATAAAGCCGGTAAAAAAGAGATTGTGGACGCCTTCTTTATACTCGCCATTCTCATAAATTTCAGCCGTGGACGTTTTTCCTGCCACATCGAATCCGCTGATCGCGGCGTTTTGCCCCGTACCGTACAGCACGACATTGCGAAGCATGCCTTTGAGCTCTTCTAAGGCTTGCTTATCTTCGATCACTTGCTCCGTTGGATATTCAAGCTGCTCGTCGGTTTGAGGCTTGGCAATCAGGAAGTGCGGTTGCGTAATGACGCCGTCGTTGGCAATTGCGCCGTAAGCGCGCGTCACCTGCAATGGCGTTGCCGACATGCCTTGCCCAAAGCTTATGTTGTAGCCGCCGACTTCAGACCATTCGGCAAGATCGAGCAGCGTACCTGCAGTTTCGCCTGGGTAATCGACACCTGTCGCTTCGCTGAACTTCATGCGCTTCAGTATGTCATAGAGTTTTGTAAAGCCCATTTCTTTCGTGGCAAGCGATATACCGATGTTTGAGGATTGCTCAAGGATCTGAGAAAACGTCATATCCATTGAAGGACGCTCATGGGAGTCCGTGATAATGTCATCGCCAACTTTGAGCTCTGCAGGACAATAGATCGAATCAGAGGGGCTCAGCGCATCTTCTTCCAAGATGGCAAGGGCGCTGATGCCTTTCATAACCGAGCCGGGCTCATAATGGGTCGTAATGGGCAAAAGGTTATCTGATCCAACGAGCGACTGGTCAAGGTTGCCGGGGTCAAGATACGGGTAAGAGCACATGGCGAAGATCTCGCCGGTCTCTGAGTCCATGACAATGGCCGAGCCATGCTCGATGTCGACTGACTCAAGGTTCTTTGCAAGCGCCTTCTCCACGCTATCTTGGAGCTGGATATCAAGCGAGATCATGATGTCTTGGCCGTCAATGGCCTGGACATCTTTATGCACGCCTGAAGGAATGGGTGTCCCCTTCTGACTGCGCTCGGCCGAATACGTGCCGGCTGATCCTTTCAGGATTTCGTCATAGTACAGCTCAAGGCCGCAGATGCCGTTACCATCAGGGTCGCACGCGCCGATCACCTGACCGCCAATTGAACCATTGGGATATTCGCGGCGACTGTCATTTAAGAAATAAATGCCGTCAAGCCCCAGCTCTTTGACTTTATCCGCAACGTCAACGTCGGCCTGGCGCTTGATGTAGACAAAGGGCGTATCATCGCGCTCAAGCATGGGGCGATAATCGTCGTCGCTGCCTCCAAGCACGCTTGCCAGCTTGCGTGCTTCATAGTCGACATTGGTGACTTCCTTTGGATTGCAGTAGATGGTGACTGCATCAACGCTGACGGCAAGCACCGTGCCGTTTCTGTCATAGATCGTTCCCCTGTGAGGGGTGGTGTCATAACTGATAGTTCGAATTTCCGAGGCGTTTGCAGAATATTCGCCTGAGACAAACACTTGTAAAAATACGAGTCGTGCGAGAAAAAGAGCCGCAATGACAAGAAAGATTCTTCTTACGTATACAAATGACTTGGATTCTGAGCTAACCAATATGACCGCCTAGACTCAAAGCGCTCAGCCGTTACTCGTCGCGCCTGACTGTCCCTCGGCAAGTGCTTCGAGCGAGCTTGTCAGCAAGAGCGTGCCGGAATCATCAGCAACTACCACATCACCTGACAAGTCTATCATGAGCGGATTGATCGGACTTGCCATATTGAGCGCTTCGGCTTTTGCCTTAATGCGAGTGGGATTGGTGAGCGTCGACTGCTTGACTTCCAAATCGCTAATGCCTGAACGGGCAACATCGAGCTGCTTTGAAATCTCGCGTGCTTCCAGTGCTTCAGCAACCGTAAACGAGCTGAAGGTGATGCGTGCAAATCCAATGCAGGCGAATGCCACAATGGCAGCCACCATGATCTTGGCAATGAGCAGCACCGGCGATGCTTCTGGCTTTTGCTTTGCACGCTTGCCAGCAGCTCCTCCCGGAAGAACTTCAATGCTTCCTAAAGGATTGCTATCGCTGTAACTGGGTTGTGCGTTCGACTTTTGGTAGCGAGGCTGAACAGAGCTTGCATAGCTCGAATTGCGTGCGAGGGAATCATAGTTGTATGCAGGATATGCGCTCAAGTTTTCTACAGCTTCCTCGCAACGCGCAGCTTCGCGCTGCGAGCTCTTGCGTTTTCGTCAATCTCTGCCTCAGTTGGCAGAATTGGTTTACGGGTTACAACTTCGAGTATCGGCTGTTTGCCACACGCGCAGACCGGAAGATCAGGCGGGCAGGTACACCGGTTTGCGAAACGGGAAAACGTTTCCTTGACGATCCTGTCTTCAATCGAGTGGTAGCTGATCACGCAGAGCAAGCCGCCCGAATTGAGCCAGCGAACCGCTGCATCCAGGCCGCGTTTGAGCATAGGCACCTCCTGGTTGACCTCCATGCGAAGTGCCTGGAACGTACGTTTGGCAGGATGACCGCCCGCTCGACGCGCTGATGCGGGAACTGCTGCTTTGATAATCTCTACGAGCTGTGCGCTTGTGGTAATCGGTTCGCTCTCACGCGCTCGCACTATAAAATCTGCAATTCTTGATGCCCACTTCTCGTCCGAGTTAGTGCGAATGATCCGAGCGAGATCTGGTGCGTTAAGGTTGTTAATGATCTCTTGTGCGTTTAAGGTTTGTTTGCTCGGATCCATCCGCATATCGAGAGGTGCGTCGTTTTTGAATGCAAAACCGCGCGCGGGTGTATCGATTTGTACCGAAGAGAGCCCCAAGTCGAACAGAATGGCATCTATTCCGGGGACACAAGCTGAGATGAGCAGTTCGTCAAGTTCTCCAAAGTTGCCGTGGAGTATTTTGATGTCGGGACGCGACGCGCAAGGGATGGCCATCAGCTTTTCTGTCGCAGAGCGTATGGCTTCATCGTCTTGATCGATGCCGATCAGAAGGCCGTCTTGCCCCAGTCGTTTGGCAACTTCGAAAGAATGTCCTGCAAATCCGAGTGTTGCATCCACGAAGACAGGGTGTGTTTGTGGTTCAAGTGCTTCGAGGCACTCGGAGAGCAGGACCGGTATATGCCGATATTCGTTTGTCATAGTGCCGGATAAAGAAGAATCGCTTGAAAAGGTGTCAGTCACAGCTGGTTGCCCGAAGCATCCTAGCTCTTTTTCGACATGATGCCCATGTCGAAATCACTGAATGTCTCTTCATAGACCTTCTCATCCCAGATCTGGAAGCGTCCGGTGTTGCCGGTAATGACGACATCTTTGACAATGCCGACAGAATCCCGCAACTTCTCTTTCAAGGAAATACGGCCAGAAGAATCAACTTCTACGCCATCTGCCTGCGCGCGGATGCCCGAGCGGTATCTCACCTGGTCATCGTCGCTTTCGTCGTAACCGCCGAATTTGTCTTCAAAGAGTTTGTCCACCCATTTAGTGAAGCTGTCCTCTTCGAACACATACAGGCATTTGCCCTGAAGGTCTCTGGACACGACAAGATCTTTGGAAAGGACTTTGCGAAATCTGGAAGGAAGCGCCACACGGCCTTTAGCGTCGACCTTGAAATGAAATTCGCCATAAAGCTCTACTTCTTTAGAGTTGTCTCTTTCGCGTTTTTCTTCGTTGGCCTTGGTCATATGGTTTCCCGAGTTTGTTTTGTGGTGTGTTTGAACTGCGTTTAATGGTGTGTTTTCAAAAACCACAAAGCCCTTCCGTGATGAGAAATATTATGCCATTTTGCCCCACTTTGCAACACTTTTACCCATTTTGAAGGTAATTGGCGCAAAAAGAAACACCTGTTCGCATAGCATTTTTGGCGAGCGCTGAAAGCGATTCATGACCTTGTAGGTAGAGCGATATGAGACGCAAGATGTTGTGTTTACGTAAGGTGGGAGATTTGTGTGCCCCTTGAGAGAGAAATGAAGGTTTTATCGAACAAGCTTTTGTTCAGGGAGAAAAAACGGACGCGACCGACTTTTGATAAAGAGGACTCCACTCGGGTGGCGCCCAAATGCGGACGCACTTTTGCCCTTTACCACACTCTGTGCCGCGCGCAACTCCCCTCTAACAAATGAGCCTTCTGCTGCCATAAACAACAGAAGGCTCGGCTAAGGATCTTAGTGAAATAAAAGTCTATTTAAAGAAGACTGCGATCTCGCGTGCGGCAGATTCTACTGAATCAGAACCATGTATGACATTTTCGTCCATAACAAGGCCAAAGTCACCGCGAATTGTTCCAGGGGCTGCTTTAGCAGGGTCAGTTGCACCCATAAGGGAGCGGCATTTTGCAACTGCACCTTCACCAGAGATTACCATCTTAACAACCGGTCCTGAGGTAATGTAGGCGATCAGGTGATCGTAGAAAGGCTTTCCTTTGTGCTCGGCATAGTTTTCTTCAGCTTGTTCTTGGGTAACCATGCCTAGTTCCATCTTCTCGATAGTAAGTCCGGCGTTTTCGAATCTCTGTATGATCTGGCCGATATGCTTATTGCGGACGCCGTCAGGT
>CAYPKC010000039.1:0-645 GCA_964411215.1 uncultured Eggerthellaceae bacterium
CGCCTAAGAAGTCTTCAAGGCCTTGAATGTCAGTCAAGATAACGACGTCGTTTCCTTCTTTGATAAGACCCATTGCAACGCCGGAAACGGGAGCTTTGATAGGCACGCCGGCATCCATGAGAGCCAGCGTCGATCCGCACGTTGAAGCCATGGAAGATGAGCCGTTTGACTCAAGTACTTCTGAAACGACGCGAATGGCATAGGGGAATTCGTCTTCCGTAGGCAAAACCGGCAACAGCGCGCGCTCTGCCAATGCGCCATGCCCTATTTCACGGCGTTTTGGAGCGCCCATGCGTCCCACTTCACCGGTGCAATAGGGCGGGAAATTGTATTGATGCATGTAACGCTTGCCCTCTTGGGGATCAATGGTGTCAAGGCGTTGCCACTCGTTGAGCATGCCAAGTGTGCAGACAGAAAGCGCTTGCGTCTGACCGCGCTGGAACAGGCCCGAGCCATGAACACGCGGAAGATAGCCCGGCACAATATGGAGCGGGCGTACCTCGGTGGGCGTTCTACCATCGACGCGCTCACCGCGCTCGATAATCATTTTGCGCATCGCGCGCTTTTCAAGAGCTTTGAGTTCAGCGGCGATATCGGCGCTCCAGACATCGCGCTCTTCTTCGGTGAAATCTTGCTCTTTGATCT
>CAYPKC010000039.1:655-9517 GCA_964411215.1 uncultured Eggerthellaceae bacterium
GGGTTCAGTCCGTCCCGCGTGTCCTCGATCTGCTCTTTCAGCTCTTCGACTTTTTGAATGCGCGTTGCTTTGTCATCGCTTGTGATAGCCGCATCCATTTCTGCAAGGTGCTGGGATACGCGCTCGACAATCACAGGTTCTGGCACATGGATCGTGTATTCAAGAGGCGTGGGCTGAACTTTGGCAATGAACGCTGCCTGCTTATCGCAAAATGCCGCAATTGCCTCTTGGGCAAAGGCTAGCGCGGAGAGCATATCGTCTTCCGAGATCTCAAGGGCGCCTGCTTCGACCATGGAGATGTAGTCTTTGGTGCCGGCAACCGTCAGCTCTAGATCCGATGCTTCTTGCTCTTCATAGGTGGGATTCACAATGAATTCGCCCGTTTCAATGCTGCGTCCAATACGGACAGCGGCACAAGGCCCATCGAAAGGAGCTCCACCGACAAGAAGCGCGGCAGAAGCGCCACCGACGCTGATGGTGTCGGGAGGATTCTGCCCATCTACGACAAACGTTGTTGCGACCAGATGTACTTCGTTTTTGAATCCATCCGGAAAACCTGGACGAATAGGTCTGTCTATCATACGGGCAATGAGCGTTCCTTTATCAGAAGGCTTTGCTTCACGCTTGAGGTAGCCTCCCGGAATGCGCCCAACCGCGTACATCTTTTCCATAAAATCGACGGTGAGCGGGAAAAAGTCTGTGTCTTTCTGCTGTTTTGAAACAACAGCAGTCACTAAAACCGTGGTCTCGCCGCACGTGGCAAGCACAGCACCGGTTGCTTGCTTGGCAAGTTCTCCTGTCTCAAAACGATAGTGCTTTCCGTAGAGTTCGAACTCTTCTACGATCTTGGTCATATGTCTTTTCTCCTCTTCTCGGAGAGCCCCATTGCTCTTCCGATCTTCTTTAGGCCCTATCAAGTGCGAAAAGACCCGCGAGACGCGGGTCTGGGTCTTTAAATGTTGTCGCGGATGCCTAGTCTCTTAATAAGATCGCGGTATTCGTTGATATCGCGATTCTTGATGTATTTCAAAAGGCCTCGCCTTTTACCAATGAGCTTCATAAGACCGCGCCTGGTGTGGTTGTCTTTCTTATGGACCTTAAGATGCTCGGTTAAGTTCTTGATACGCTCGGTCAGAATCGCAACCTGAACCTCAGCGCTTCCAGAATCCTTCTCGCCTTTGCCATATTCTTTCAGAAGCTCTTGGGTTTTTTCCTTAGTAATGCTGTACTTGTTTGCCATGTTTAACCTTTCTCTCTTTCGGTCTGCTCTGAGCACGCAAGCTGGCATTTCATGCGAGCCAAGAGGCAGATCATGCGCTTTTGCGCAGCTTACGAAGTATATAGCAATACCCTATATTGAACAATAGCTAATCAGTGAAGGAACCGATTTTAGCCTGCAATTGAAGTGTATGTGCGCCCAGGTGCCTCCAAGATGAAGAAGATCAAGCGAAGAGGCAGGATCGCATTCACATTCACGCAATTCGTCAAACGTTGAATGCAACAAAACATGACCCCACATCATGGCCTCTTTCGGCATTGATGATGTTGCGAGTCCCTGCGCACACTCCTTGCACATATTTCCGCCGTCATCATAAGAAAAAGTTGTACGTACCTCGTCTGAAAGAGGCTTTCCGCAGATGGCGCACCATGAAAACGACGGGCGTGCCCCAAGAATGGCGGCTGCTTTCAAAAGATAGGCGGCAACAAGGACGGTGAGTGTCAAGGTTCGAGCACGCGAAAGTGCTTCAAGGGCAGCTTTTGTGAGATCGAAAAAACGCGATTGCTCAAGGTTAGCCTGTGCGGTCTTTGCAGCAAACTCAGCGATGCAGGCAGCAGCTGCTGCATAGGTCGGATCCTGATGCAGCACACTGCTTGTCCAAATGAGCTTCGATTCTTTAATAATAGGAAGGCCTTTGCTAGAAGCCAGCAACAACGAGGCGCAGTTAAAGAGCTCGAGGCGACCAGAAAGCGTTGAGGTGGGTTTTCGAGCTCCTTTTGCAACTGCCTCTAGCAGAGAGCCGTCTTCGCAGAGCATCCGTAAGATGAGATCAGACTCACCGAGTTTCGTCTTTTTCAGCACAATAGTAGTGGCGTGAAATGTTGCTCCTGCCAAACCCTATGCCTCTTTGATTTCAGGATCCATGCTTTGAATCTCGTTTGAATCATTCCACTGAATGGTGCCGTTGATGGTTTCATAGTTGCCATAACGGGTTTCTGTTTGGCCAAAGATAGCCCACGTGTTTGTCTCGTATTTCCGCGCGACAATCGTATAGGTGCACGTATTGTTTCGCGTATACGACACTTTCGATATCTCGCTGATCTCGTAGTTCACCCCGTTGATCTTCACGCGATCATGCTCATTGAGAAATGCGCGGGTGAGCGCCACCAATTCGCTTGAGCGGTGCTTGGCAAGGTTTAATACCACATCAGAGCCGGAAGGAAGCGCCGAGCCTGCAACAGGATCTGTTCCTGCAGCACGCCCTTCTTCAACATCTTCCGCATACACTTCTTTCGTCGTCACGTGATATCCCAAAGATTCGAGAGCTGCGCGGGCTTCATCAGCGGTCATGCCTTTGACTTCTGGCACGCGGAAGGGCACGGCAACTTCAAGGGTGATTTTTGCATTGCCTTTTGCCCGTGTGCCTTCTACCGGCGCCGTGCTGATAATGGTGCCTTCAGGTTCATTCGAAGTGACTTCGCTGTATTCAATATTGGTAAAGCCTTCTTGCGCGAGCAGCGCTGCAGCTTCATCTTTTGTCTTGCCAACGATATCTGGAATCACGCGAGCGACAGAGACATTGATTCTGACCGTTGAGCCCTCATTGATGCGCACGCCATATTCAGGATCAGTAGACAAGACGATATTTTCGACTTCATCGGATTTGACCTGCACCACATCCACAGCAAATCCCAGCTCCTCAAGCTGCGCTTTTGCCTCGCTTGATTGCATTCCCACGACATCAGGAACGATCTTTCCTCCCCAAAGCTGCATCGAATAGGTCACGGCCGCTGCAATGCCCGCTGCAATAGCGACACATAATATGGCAATAACCGCAATGCGCACATTGCGCAGTATCCTTTTGCGCCGAAGAGGATCAGGAGGATGAGGCATCTTGCCATCTTTTGCACCGGGTGCCCCTCCGACAGGAGGAATAGCCCCTGTTCCGGCGCCCTGATGAGGTGTCTGTGCAACATCAGCCACAAAGACGCTTTCACCATATCGGTAAGAGGGATTGCTCTCACCGACAAAAGGAATGCTCTGCGACGGCGGCATGCCAGAACTGCCCCCACCGCGATAGACGCGGCGTTGTTGCTGGTCTGAAAACGCGATAAAGGAACGGGTTATATCGTCTGCGTCTGCCATATGGTCGGTATCAGGATAGGGATCATAGCTTGAATCCACCATCTGATCGAGACCATCGAACACAAGCGTGTCTTGGGCTGAATGTATGCCTGCCTCGGAATCGAATATTTCTTTGGCAATAGGCGCTACGGTTGGAAGTTCAAAACCGCATTCATCACAGTATTTTGCATTTGCTCTATTTTCTGTATGGCAATTTGGACAGATCATTCGCTATAACCGAACTTTCTGAGCTGCGCATCATCTGCGCGCCATCCGCTTTTTACCTTTACCGACAAATCGAGATAGACTTTGCATCCAAGCAATGCCTCAAGATCTTGTCGGGCTGAAATACCCACTTGTTTAAGAGCGCGACCGCCTTTGCCAATCAGAATAGCTTTTTGCGACGTACGCTCGGTATATATGGTAGCAAATATGCGATACAAATCCTTTTTGTCTACATATTCCATATCATCTATCAACACACCCACCGAATGCGGTATTTCATCTTTATAGCTGCGAAGAATCTTCTCCCTGATAAACTCGGCGATAAGCTCTTCTTCGCTTTGATCCGATTTCATATCGAACGGAAACCAAGCAGGCCCCTCAGGAAGAAAGCTCACCACTTCTTCTACAAACGCATCAACATTGTATCCCGTCTTTGAAGACAAGCTCACAACGGCACTCCACTCTGTCAGCGTTTTTGCCCGCTCCCATTGAGCCTGTATCTGTTCCAGCGTTGCAAGGTCTTGTTTGGTAAGAATGCAAATGCAGGGTACCTTCACTTCTTTGATGCGTGCGGCAACCCATTCGTCTCCTTTGCCAATGGGGGCAGTAGCGTCAATGAGCATGGCAACCATATCAACATCTGAAAGCGCTCCTAAGGCGGCAGCATTCAGCTCCTCGCCTAGCACGTCGTGCGGTTTATGTATGCCAGGCGTGTCTACAAAGACAATCTGAAAATCCTCTGTCGAAAGAACTGCCGATATCCGCTTCCGCGTTGTTTGGGAGGTATGCGAGGTAATGGCTACCTTTTGGCCAACGAGACGGTTGATCAGCGTTGACTTGCCTGAATTCGGCCGGCCAACCAACGCGACAAAACCTGATTTGAAATGAGGGGAAAGGGACATGGTGCCGAGCGGAGAGGAAGTGGGATGCTCGGCAAAATAGGCATCGAGATCCATCACGAACTACCTGCCGCAGAGGTAAAGGCACACACCATATCAATAAGGGGCGGCACATAGACAATGACGGCAATAACGAGCGAGCCAATTGCCGCGATAAACACCGCTCCTGCCGCACAATCCTTAGCACGCATGGCAAGTTCTTGCCACTCGGGAGAGACCATATCGACCAGAGACTAGATTGCGGTGTTGACCACTTCAAGGGCAAACACAATCACGATGCATAAAACAACAGCAAGCCAACTGGCTAAAGAGATATGCAAAACACATCCGAGAATGATGGCAAGAACCGTGAAAACGGCATGGATCTTAAAATTACGTTGAGACGTAAAGGCATAACGAATACCGCAACTGGCGCATCTAAAGGCATGGCCCATAGAAAATGTGGTGTTGTCTCCAACACGCCTCACAAACTTGATCGCAGATTGCTTTTCGTTGTCGCATTTATTCAAGGTGCGTATCTTCCCTTTGGGCAGGACGCGCAAAAGAGCTTGAGCGCCATGCTTGAAGCAATTCTTGTTGCTTTGTTTCCATTATACGAGCATCATCGTCGTCGATATGATCAAAGCCGCATAGGTGCAGTATGCCATGAAAGAGCAGAAGTTCGATCTCTTCTTGGAATGAGGTGCCAAATTGTTCTGCTTGGTGCCTTGCGACATCAGGCGCGATGATAATATCGCCCAACGTATAAATCTGGTCATGGAGTTGCTCGTCTTGCAATTCAAAGCCGTCGGCGATGTTGTCGCATTCAAATGAAAGGACATCGGTAGAGCCTGACTTCCCGCGAAAGTCGTAATTGAGCTTGGCCATCTCATCATCTTCGACAAACGTGACGGAAAGCTCTGTCTCAGGTGGGCAGTTTAGATGTTCAAGGGCGAAAAGAGAGGCCTTCTCAATCATTTCTTCATCGATACACGCATCAAAACGACCTGAAGATATCAAAATGTCCATCACAGATCCCTTTTCTCATACGCATCGATAATCTTTGACACGAGTGAATTGCGCACCACATCTGCGCCCTTAAAAGTGCAAAAAGCGATGTCATCAATGTGAGCGAGCACCTCTTCAGCTTGGCGAAGGCCGCTTGTCTTATACGGCAGGTCAGATTGCGTAAGGTCGCCGGTGATGACCATCTTAGAACCGTAGCCAAGCCTGGTGAGAAACATTTTCATCTGCTCAGGCGAGGTATTTTGCGCCTCATCAAGCACTACAAAACTATCGTTGAGCGTGCGGCCTCTCATAAAGGCCAAAGGCGCAATCTCAATCGTGCCGTTTTCAAGAAGATACGTGGCACGTTCTGCATCAACCATATCAAAGAGCGCATCATAGAGCGGTCTGATATAGGGGTCTACCTTCTCGGTCAAGGTTCCGGGCAAAAAACCAAGGGTCTCCCCTGCTTCCAAAATCGGCCGCGACAATACAATGCGCCCCACTTGCTTCATTTTCAAGGCGGCAAGCGCCATAGCCATCGCAAGATAGGTCTTTCCTGTACCGGCAGGACCGATGCCAAATGTAATGGTGTTTTTCCGGATGGCATCGACATAGGTTTTCTGAGAAGGCGTTTTCGGGCAGATAGCATGGCCTCGATACGTTAAAAGGATGTCGTTGCGCAAACTTGATGGGGCAAACTCGCTCAGTCTGCGCATGTCGAGGGCACGACGGATATAGTCCTCGTCAATGGTGGCTTTTTCTTTTGCCATCTTGATGAGATCGGTGAAGATAAGCGAAAGTACCTCCACCTCGGATGCCTCCCCTGAAATCTTCAATACATTGCCGCGCAGCGTCACATTCGCATCAAAGGCATCTTGGAGCGCCTTGATATGCGAGTCGCCTTCGCCGGCAATGACACGGACATCCGCATCGTCAGGAATAGTTATTGCAAGGTGTTCTCTTTCAGACATAGTGTCCTTCTCCATCTTCTGCCGATCTCTCCCACCTGTCTACATCATGACTTCAACAAGCTCGCCAACAGATGCGCCATCAGGTGTTTGAACATAATGGTAGCTCTCTGTTGTTGCATCTCTGTCGGATTCAACGACGGCAAGTTCTTTTGTGTGGGCGCGCGCATCCCTATCGCGCTGGCGAAGTTCATCTGCTACTGCGCGCAAATAGCGTGCACGCTCTATTTTCTCCTCTTCGCGGATATGGTCAGTGCGAGCCGCTGCTTTGGTGCCAGCGCGTGGCGAATACGGAAACACATGCATTTTCGAGAATGCGCACGTCTTGCAAAAGGCAACCGTCTCCAAGAATTCTTGCTCCGTCTCCCCCGGAAAGCCTACGATCACATCCGTTGAAAGAGATATGGAAGGTATAGACCTTCTGATCGAATCGACCAGTTGTGCGTAGTCGAAAAGCGTGTAATGGCGTTCCATATCCGACAGCACTTTGTCAGAACCTGCCTGGAGAGGAAGGTGGAAGTGTCGGCACACTTTCCCATGGGATTCACTCACTAATTGAATTAGCTCGTCTGTCACATCATCCGGCTCCATTGAAGAGAGGCGAAGCCGCCAGCGAAGATGCTGAGCATCACTGTTGTCTACCGGCTCAACCGATGCTGGAAGAAGACCTGCTTGTTCTTGCAAAAAGAGATAGGTAAGAAGGCCTGCCATATCAAGGCCTCTATCGTTATAGCGCGCGAGATTAATTCCCGTGAGCATGATTTCGCCAATGCCGGACGAGACCAATGAGGCAATGTCTAAGGCTACTTTTTCTTTGGGCGTGCTCTTTTCTGGGCCTCTCAGCATATGCACGATGCAGTACGTGCATGCGTTATTGCAGCCATCTTGGACTTTCACGCCCATACGCGTCCGATAATGAGGTCTGATAGGTATATCTTGTGCGGGTGTGCGGGTCAGATACGCTTTAAGGCTTTTTTCCATATCCCATTTCTGAATGACGGACACGCGCTCTGACATAGCCTTATAGACTTCCGGTGCTTGATGCGCCGCACATCCTGTGACCATCACGTGCGCCCGCGGATGATCTTTGAGTGCGCGGCGAACTGCTTTTCGCGTCTTTTTCTCAGCTACAGCCGTTACGGTACACGTGTTGATAATGACAAGATCAAGATCCCCTTGAGCGTCAAGGGTATATCCATGACTGAGAAGCAGGTGTTCAAACTCATCGCTTTCGCACCGATTTACCTTGCACCCGAGATTGATAACCGCAGCTTTCATGCGCCAAGACCGCCGCATTCATATATCGTTAAAGCAGAAGCAATGAGTGCCGCAGTTTCACATCGCAAAATGCGTGAGCCGAGCGACACGAGTGCTGAAGCATCATTCGATGAAAGAAAAGTGCGTACTTCCTCTTCTTCGAATCCGCCTTCAGGGCCGACAACCACGGCAATGTTTTCAATATTTGCATGGATCTGTTGTGCTTGCGCGAAAGCCTGCTTGAGCGTGCACGTATGAGACGCTTCTTCCCAAAACACGAGCACCAGATCAAACGAAGCCAATGCGTCTTTCACCTGATCGGAAGGTAAGAGATCGCTTATGCGAGGAATGCGCGATGAGCCTGATTGCATGGCGGCGCTTTTAGCAAGCGCACACCACCGCTCATGCCTTTTTTGAGCGCGCTTATCATCAAGTTTCACAACGCTTCTTCGCGCAAAGAAGGGAACGAATTCGCCTACCCCCAACTCGGTGGCATGACAGATGATGTCATCCATCTTTGACCCTTTAGCGCATCCTTGAAAGAGCGTGATGAAGAAAGGCTCAACAGGTGCATCCTTATGTTCAGCAACACGCACGATAAGCTGGGTATCAAACGAGATGATCTCGCAATCGTAATAATTGTGATCAGCATCAATGACCGCGATATGCTCGCCTGGTTCAAGCCTGAGTACTTTCGCATGCTTCACGTCATCATCAGTAAGGCGCAGCGTAAATTGCTCGTCGGTGACGTGCTCGATTATTTGTTCAGGAAGAAAAAATCTATGAAGGCTCATTAATTAAAGCTATCCCTGATTCTTTGGAGTCGGGATTTCTTCTCGAGTACTTCCACGCCCATTTCTTGTGCAAGCTCTTCTAAGAGGGCGCGCTCGCGTTTAGAAAGCTTTTTTGGAATCTCAATGCCGAGATGCACATACATATCTCCGCGCGAGTCGCTTCCGAGTTTCTTCAAACCATGGCCTTTAACGCGGATGACATCGCCTGCTTGCGAACCTTGCGGAATACGGACCACAACGGTTTCATCTTCCATAATGCCATCGATTTCAACTTCAGCACCGAGTGCCGCTTTGACCATAGGAACAGTCACGCTAGCATGCAGATTGTTTCCATCGCGCTCGAAGTACTCATGAGGCAAGACGCGTGCAGTGACAATAAGGTCTCCTGC
>CAYPKC010000040.1:0-9491 GCA_964411215.1 uncultured Eggerthellaceae bacterium
CAAGGAACTCCTGATTTCACCATCATTAAGATCCGAGATGGAGTTGAGGCTGAGCTGCCCCATTACGATCTCAAGCGCTATCCGCAAGAGCGCAATGAGCGTCCGAATAACGAGCATTACAAGCACAACCAGCGCCTGAAACTCCTTATCATTGACGTACGCGATCCGCAGTCAGAAACGACCAGGGTAAAAGGCGAGCATGCACGCCCTTCTATCGTGGTCTCTCGTACGCATCGCGATCTCATCAAGCGCCTCTTCGAAATAGAAGTGCCAGAAATCTACGATGGCATTGTTGAAGTGAAATCAATTGCGCGAGAGCCAGGCGTGCGTTCAAAGATTGCCGTTTCCTCGCGCGAGCCCAATTTGGATCCGGTAGGAGCCTGTGTCGGTCCTAAGGGTTCACGTGTCCGCATGGTCGTCGAAGAGCTTCGCAACGAACGCGTAGACGTTATCCAGTGGAGCGAAGACCCGGCAGTCTATATTGCCAATGCGCTCTCGCCTGCACGCGTCACGAATGTATCGATTGATGAAGAAAACCATCATGCAACCGTTGTTGTTCCCGATGACCAACTTTCACTCGCTATTGGCAAAGAGGGACAAAACGCTCGCCTCGCAGCGCATCTGACCGGCTGGCACATTGATATCAAGCCAGAGAGCTTCATGGGTGAATCACTCATTCAAGAAGAGACTGATCAGGAAGAAACAGAGGCGTTTGATGACGAATTCTGTGCTTATGTCAGCGAAGACGGTATCCGTTGCCGCAACCATGCCCGTCCGAATTCGAAGTATTGCGGCGTGCACGCAGATTTGGAGGAGTAATCGTTGACGCAACGCGAACGCACATGCATAGGCTGTCGGAAGGTCTTAGAAAAACAAGACCTTCTGCGTATCGTCCGGTCGAAAGACGGCACCATTCAGGTAGACAAGAGTGGGAAGATGCCAGGACGGGGAGCGTATGTGTGTTCAGCATCGTGTTTTATGAACGCACAAAAGATGAAAAGGTTTTCATCAGCATTGAAAACAACTATGACAGAAGAGATGTTTGATCGTCTCTCTGTTGAAATAGCAAGCGCGTTTGCTGCACAAGATGGCTTACGTGACACAAGCGGAAACTGCAGAGCAAAAAGCGCGTAGCGCTAATCCGGACAGCAAGGAGAAGTTTATGCCGGGAATGAGAGTACTTGAGCTTGCAAAAGAGACGGGGCTTTCGAGCAAAGATATGCTCGCGCGGCTCAAAGAGCTTGGCATCAATGCGAAGTCTCATGCAAGCGTGCTTTCAGAAGACGATGTTGCAAAGATCCGCGAAAGCATGAAGCCTGAAATACTTGATGCCGGCGGCGATCTCAATAAAGAGGAACGCGCCGAAGTTGAAAAGCTCAAGAAAAAGGAAGAGAAGAAAAAGGCTAAAGAAGAAGCAGATCGGCTTGCTGCCGTCAAAAAGGAATTGGCAGAGCGCGAAGCAGTGAAATCTGCTCGAAAATCAGATGATTCCACCGAGCTGTTCGACGGCGCGAAAGAAAAGCCTAAGAGCAAAAAGATTGAGACACAAGCATCTTCTGGCATTGAGTCTTTGAAGAACCAGATCGAGCAAGAACAAGAACGTGCTGAACGGGAAAGGCGAGAGCGCGAAGCGGCTGCCAAAGCGAAGAAGCTTGCAGAAGAAATTGCTAAAAAACAAGCGGTTGAAGAATCCTTGCGCAACAAAGGCAAAAAGGCACAAGCAAAAAGTGCATCTTCTGCACCTGCAGCAAAAAAAGAGGGGGCCAAAGAGGCAAAAGCGGCCAAAGAGGTAACTGCTGCTCCTTCATCGGGCAAGTTCAGTTCTCTTTTGTCGCAAATCGAGTCTGAGCAACAGCGCATGAGCTCCGAGACGCCCAAAACGGAAGCAAAGGCTGCGCCAAAAGAAGCCAAGCCGAAAAAAGGCAAGAAGCCGCATAAGCAAAATGTTCAATCAGTACCTGAACTTGAGCAGAGCGTTCAGGCGACAGAAGACCGTTATGCGCAAATGGCTGTGCAGGCAGAAAAGCTTCAGCGTGACAAAGTCTTAGCGGAGGCGCGTGCTGCCGTTGCGGCTGCTGCAACAACCGGCGAAGGAGAAGGACGCCGTAAGAAGCGTAAGCAAAAGCGTGAAGCAGAAGCGCGCGAGCGTGCGGAGCTTGAAGCCATTGAGCGCGGCATTGATCCAGATTTGGTACTCGATGATTCTGTGGTCGAAGTTCCCCAAGGAGCTACCGTCTCAAAGCTCGCTGATCTTTTGAGCGTGCAGCCCAATGACATTATCAAGCGTCTGTTCTTGTTAGGCCAGGTGCTCACGCTTACCCAATCCATGAGTGATGATCTCATTGAGATCGTAGCTGATGATATGGGTCGCAAAGTGCGTGTCGTATCCCCTGAAGAAGAATATGTCGTGGTCTACAACGACACAGAAGATGACTTAAAGCCGCGTCCTCCTGTAGTCACGGTCATGGGTCATGTTGACCATGGTAAAACGTCACTGCTTGACGCCATCCGCGATACCGGCGTTGTTGAAAACGAAGCAGGCGGCATCACGCAGCACATCGGCGCATCGGTGGTCGATATCAATGGACGCCAGATAACGTTTATCGACACACCGGGCCATGAAGCATTCACGGCTATGCGTGCTCGCGGCGCCCAGGTGACCGACGTCATCGTGCTCGTGGTAGCGGCAGATGACGGCGTTATGCCCCAGACTATTGAGGCTATCAATCATGCAAAAGCAGCAGGTGTACCCATTGTGGTTGCCGTCAACAAGATCGATAAAGATGGTGCGACCCCTGATCGTGTCCGCCAAGAATTGACCGAATATGAGGTCATTCCTGAAGAGTGGGGCGGCAACAATATTTTTGTCGATGTATCCGCAAAGAAGCGCTTGAATATCGATGAACTGCTTGAATCCATTATTCTGCAAGCTGATGTGCTTGAGCTGAAGGCTAATCCCGACGCACTTGCATCTGGATTTGTCATTGAGGCAAACCTTGATAAAGGACGCGGCCCGGTTGCAACGGTACTGGTGCAACGCGGAACGCTCAAGACGGGAGATGCTGTTGTGGCTGGTACTTCATACGGCCATGTCCGCGCTCTTATCAATCCACGCGGCGAGCATGTCGACAGCGCCCGCCCTGCTGATCCTGTTGAGATTTTAGGCTTGAGTTCGGTGCCTATCGCCGGTGACGAATTCCGCGTCTTTGAAGACGAACGCGATGCCAGAAAGCTCGCAGAAGAGCGGGCACTTCGCGAAAGGTTGGCTGAGCAGCAGCACGTTGCCCATATGAGCCTTGATGATTTGTTCAGCCGTATTGAAGAAGGCAAGCAAACCGATTTGAACCTTATCGTTAAGGCTGACGTGCAAGGTTCCATCGAAGCGTTGCGTGATGCTTTCGACAAAATGGATCAATCGGAAGTCAAGATCAATATCGTCCATTCTGCTGTTGGCGGCATCACTGAAACCGATGTCACGCTCGCAGCTGCATCAGATGCAATCATCATCGGCTTCAATGTTCGACCCACTGGCAAATCGCGCCAGCAGGCCGAAAAAGAAAAGGTCGACATCAGGCTCTATCGCGTTATCTATCAGGCAATCGAAGACATCAATGCAGCACGTGTGGGACTCTTGTCACCTGATATCGTGGAAGAAGATACCGGTATTGCCGAAGTGCGTGAGACCTTCAAGGTACCGAAGGTTGGTACCATTGCCGGCTGCTACGTGGTTGAAGGCGAGATTCATCGCGATGACAACGTGCGCGTTGTCCGTGAAGGCACCGTTATCTTCGAAGGCACGATCAGCTCCCTGCGTCGTTTTAAAGACGACGTTAAAAGCGTTGTTCATAATTACGAATGTGGCATTGGGATTACAGGTTATCAAGACATCAAGGTGGGAGACACCATCGAGGGTTACACTGTCAAAGAGGTTGAAAGAACCGAATAAGGCAGGAATGTTATGAAAGACGGAAATCGTAAGGTTGATGAAATAGCCCGCGAAGTCATCGCCAATATTTTGCTCTTTGATGTCAATGACCCGCGTTTGCAGATGGTCACGATCACCGGATGCAAAGTCAGCTATGACAGGGCTTACTGTGATGTCTATTATTCGACAGATCCTGATCGCTATGCCGAGGTGAGTGCCGCTTTTGCTTCTTCAAAAGGCCACATTAGATCCCTTATGGCAAAGCAGCTTGATTGGAAACAAGCTCCTGAGCTTCGCTTCCATCTTGATGAATCGGTTGATGCAGCCGAGCAAGTCGGAAGATACATCCAAGAAGAGAAGAATCGTCAGATGACGTCCGATAATGCCATTGAAGAAGGCGAAGAGATCTAGCGCGCATGGCACAGGCTCGACGAACCAATACGCCGCTCACAGACATTGCAGAAGCTATAAAGGCATCAAATGATTTCTGCATTTGCGGGCATACCAACCCTGATGGCGATTGCATAGGATCAACGCTTGGACTCACAGCAGCGCTCAGAGCGCTTGGCAAGCGCGCCTGTCCGCTCGTAGCCGACGACGGCACTATCGATGACCGCTATGCATTTATGCCGGGATTTTCCGATCTTGTGTATGCGGGAGATTTCAAAGGAAGCTGCACATGCTTCATCACAGTTGACGCCTCGGGCAAAGACCGCATTGGAGAGGCAGCATTTTCCCTTAAAGAAGGAGCTTCTCTTACCATAACGCTTGATCATCATGAAACAGCTGCCGCAACAAGCGATCTTTCCTATATTGACCCTCAAAACCCTTCCGCAACTATGATCATATGGGAGCTAGCCAAATACCTCGGCATACATTCGACAGATCTGTCTATGGCCGATATTGCAACATGCACCTATGCGGGTCTTTTAACCGATACAGGACGCTTCATGTATCAAAACACGACTGCGTCTGCATTTCAGGCTGCCCATGACATGGTGGAAGCGGGAGCAAGCCCCGCTCGCATCGCGCAATATCTTTTCCAGGAAAGAAGCCTTGAGGCAGTCAAGCTCGATTCTTTAGTGGTCTCGAATATGATCACGCTTGCCAAGGGACAAGTCATTATCGGTGCCATAAGTAAAGCGGATATGGAAGAACTGGGAGCTTCCCCTGAAGATGCCGAAGGGGCTATCAACATCCTTCGCACGATCAAAGGCTCCAAAATCGTCTGCGTGCTCAAAGAACGCGATGATTGTATTCGCGGTAGCCTGCGTTCAAAAGATGGTACCGATGTTGCGAGCATTGCTTCGCGCTTTCATGGTGGAGGACATACTGCTGCGGCTGGTTTTACCCTCTATTGCACCTTGTCAGAAGCAATTGACACCATGAGCACGGTGTTAGAGAACGTCTATTCATCATAGCGAGTATCTCTCTTGAAGCGCGGATCGTCAGGACTCAGCCTCCTTGTAGGTATTGATAAAGAGGTTTCATGCACATCGCATGATGTGGTTAATGCGGTTCGCCACATCTTCCAAGAAAAGCGAGTCGGGCATGCAGGAACCCTTGACCCTCTTGCTTCCGGTGTCCTTCCTCTCATGGTTGGACCGGCAACTCGACTCACTCCGTATCTCACCGGGCAGAACAAGGTCTATGTTGCGCGCATTGTCTTTGGAAGCGCAACAACAACCGATGATGCTGAAGGCGAGACGCTGCATACCGGCACCGTTCCTCTTGAGGTGTTATCGCCGTCTTTTATGGAAGAATACGTAAGCCATCTGAAAGGCGAGCACACGCAGCTACCGCCGGTATACTCGGCAATAAAAATCAATGGCAAAAAGTCCTATGTTGAGGCACGGCGCGGCAATATCATTGATCTCAAGCCTCGAACTATTCAAATCTACGACGCACGTCTTTGGGGGTATGGCGAAGACGAAGCACCTTACTGGGATGTTGAATTTACTGTTTCAAAAGGCACGTATATACGATCTCTTGCGCGCGATATCGGAAAAGACCTTGGATGCTTCGCGCATCTGGGAGCTCTGCGTCGCATACGCTCAGGTGGCATCGATATCAAAGATTGCGTTTCACTTGAAGCATTGCGCGACGAGGCGACCCATGCAGCACTTGATCCCGTCAAAGCTCTCAATTATCGCTTTATGTTTTTAACGGATCGTCAATACGACCACGTCAGCCATGGAGGCGCTTTGGATGTAACAGGTGCCGAAGTCTTTCGGTATGATAAGAAAGCGACATTGCAAACGTGTAGTTGTACGTCGAATATTCGGGAAAGCTGTGCGCCTTTTGAAGCTGGCGAGATAGTGCAGCTCATAGCACACAATAAACTCTGTGCCCTCTATGCCTTTGATGCTCAAACAGAAAAACTCAAGCCTGAATGTGTCTTTCAAACGGGCATTATGAGAGAAGCCCTACCATACCTATGAATGAAAAGAAGCAAAGCTATGAATGTATCCGCAGATGAAAAACGTGCTGCAAAAGTACTTCCGTGTACTATTTCAGGAACGGTGTTGAAAGGACGTGGCGAAGGCGCTGATATGGGCTTTCGCACGGCAAATCTTAATATCGATGAAGAGTCATTGCCCGTACCGCATGGCGTATATGCTGCCTATGCAACCATTGATCACACGACCTATCCAACAGCGGTGTCGGTAGGTGCCTCACCAACATTTGATGATGGAACCCTCTGCAATATCGAAGCACACATCCTTGGCTTTTCTGGCGATCTCTACGGAAAGACTATCAGCTTAAAACTGGTGGAGTATCTGCGTCCGATGATCAAATTCACATCAACTGATGAGTTGATTCAGACCGTGAAGGCAGACATCCAATACATCAAAGAACACTTTTAATCGCTTGGATCTACTCCAAGTACAGAAGCGCAATGTCGCATAGGCGCATTCATTGATTAACGGCGTTTTGTGTTTCGCCTGCGATTGCCTTTGTTTTTACCCGCTGCACTCCCACGAGCTTTTTTCTCTGAAGGGGAGAGGGAATAAAGCTCATCAAAATGGTCGCGCTTGGTGGTATGGCGACGTTTAGGAGACGCTGTATGCTTTGAAGGTTTGGAAGCTTGCGCCTGTGCGCCAGAGCCTTTACGTTCGCCTCTTTTCTTTTTGCCGTCGCGCAAATCGCCCCAACCCTCATAGTTATAATGAGCAGCTTTATGTGGCGCATTTGTATGTGCGGTGCGCGATGCATGTGAACGCCCCTGTTTATGTTTCTTTGAAGAAGTTTGCTCGACTCTCTTTTGGCGCTTGTGCTTGTGCAGCAGAGACATATTGAGATTGTAGGATTCCATACGCATGACAGGGATAGTGCGGTTTACTAAAGCCTCGATCGCCTGCAAGGATTTCAGCGAATTCGGACTCACAAAAGAAACGGCGAAACCTGCATGGCCAGCACGCCCCGTACGACCAATACGATGGATATAGTCTTCTGCCATATCGGGTAAGTCGTAGTTGATAACATAATCCACTAACGGCACGTCGATACCGCGTGCTAAGACATCAGTCGCGACAATGATGCTGCACTTACCTGAACGGAATTTGCTCAGAGCATGTTTTCGCTGCCCTTGTGTTCTATCAGAATGAATGCATTCGCAATCATAACCGGCTTCAAAGAGGTTATGGAAGACTGTTTCAGCCCTCATTTTGGTCCGCGCAAAAATGATGACCTTCTCAAAGGGTTTTTCATCCAGAAGGCATTTCAGAAGTTCAGGTTTGTTCTTTTGCTCAACAGGCAAAACATACTGATCAATAAGGTGTGCCGTCTCGCCTCTCTCAGCAATCTGAATAGTCAAAGGATCGCGCAAAAGATCGCTCAAATTATTCTTAATACTAGAATCAATCGTTGCAGAGAAGAGCAATGTCTGGCGATCGCGCGGGGTAAGATCAACGATCTCTTTGACCGCAGGACCAAAACCCATATCAAGCATTCTGTCTGCCTCATCAAGGACAAGTACTTCGATCTTTGAGAGGTCGACAACGCCACGGTCAATAAGGTCACGAAGCCTTCCTGGAGTGGCAATGAGTACATCGGTGCCGCGTCTGAGTTCTTTAATTTGGCGCGAATAGGGCTGTCCGCCAAATATGACCGTTGTGAAATGGTGACAGGCAGAGCCGATCTTAAAGCTCACATGGGCAATTTGTTCAGCGAGCTCCCGCGTCGGGGTAATGACGAGTACCCGAGGAGCACGAGAGGGGGAAGCGTCGTTTGCAAGCTGGCTCATAATGGGCAGCATGAAAGCAGCAGTTTTGCCCGTTCCTGTGTTTGCGGCCGCAATAAGGTCTTTTCCGGCAAGAACGTGCGGGATGGCTTCGTTCTGTATGAGGGTTGGGCTCTCATACCCAAGCTTTGATACTGCTTGTTGGGCAGCCGCGCTGAGTCCGAGCTTATCAAAAGAAGTCATGGCCATATTAGAACTGAACGAGCACAGCTCCAGAGGTGAGGCCGCCACCAAAGGCGACAAGGACAAAGGTATCGCCTTGTTTGACCTTACCATCAATGACAGCATCAGCAAGTGCGATAGGAACGCAGGCTGATGAAACATTTCCAAGATTGGTAATGGATAGCTGGAACAGATCAAAAGGCACATGGAGCCTTTTTGCAGCATATTCCAATATGCGTTTGTTAGCTTGATGCGAAATGATGGCAGAGAGATCGTCTATTGAGACATCCGCGGATTCCAAGACCTTCTCAATGGCCGCCTGCATGGAACGGGCAGCAAATTTGAAAATTTTCTGACCATCCATATAGACCGTTTGGTCGGGACCAGCAATAAGTGATTTATCTTGCTCGTCATGCTGTTCATAGATATGCGTTTTCGCCGGATCGCACGACAGCTTAAGACTATTGATATAGGAATAATCGACCGTCTTTGGATCAGGATGCGCTTGTTGGTGATGTGCGTGAGCTTCTTCGTCGTAGATAATACCGTCCTCATTAAAGGGGAAGGGGGACGTGTATGACATCAATACGGTAAGGGCATGCGTGTCATCATCATCGTTTTTGAGATAGGAAGACAGAATGCCAGGACGTGATTCGTCCCATTCCAAAACCGTTGCGCCAGCCCCATCGCCAAAGAGAACACACGTATTGCGATCCTGCCAATCGGTCAGACGAGTCAAGCGCTCAGCACTCACCACAAGGGCACGCTTGATGGGGTTTCCTGCCCAGGCGCCACCTTCCTTGTTGTGTGAGGCTTTCATAAGGGATTCCGCCACGCATGTTGCATAGATGAACCCAGAGCAGGCAGCATTGAGGTCGAAGGCAATAGCTGATTCAAGACCAAGGTGGGCTTTTATGGCAGATGACATGCTCGGCACAATGGAGTCAGGAGTAATGGTTGTCGTAATAATAAGGCCAATGCTTTCAGGATCAATGTCGTGAACCTGATAGCCCTTACATCCCAGTCCTTCACAGTGAGGCTGAAGCGATGCGTCGCCAATAGCGGATGCGCATGCAGCAGATGCAAGATCAAGGCCGCTTTCACCAACAGCAATATGGCGCGTTGAAATGCCGGTACGGGTCTGTATCCACTCATCGCTTG
>CAYPKC010000041.1:0-7037 GCA_964411215.1 uncultured Eggerthellaceae bacterium
ATTAGCTACCATCTAATACCAACCGTTACCACCAATCCGTGGCACACGGGGGACGTAGCTTATTGGCCCTTTTTGTTAGAAAAACGGGACAATAGGCTACGTCCCCGTTGTCCCACTTATGGGTGGAAACGTTTGAGAAGGAGGCTGTTGGAAACGACCGACACGCTTGAGAGCGCCATGGCAGCTCCCGCTAGGGCAGGCGCCAAAATGCCCACAGCCGCAAGCGGAATCATGATGCAGTTGTAAATGAGTGCCCAAAACAAATTCTGCTTGATTTTGCGCATCGTTGCCTTTGAAAGCTGTATCGCGACAATAATATCGCCTAATCGATTACGCATAAGAACGACAGAGCCGGCGTCCAAAGCAACATCTGTGCCACTGGCCATCGCAATGCCAACATCCGCCGCCGCAAGAGCGGGCGCATCATTAATGCCGTCTCCCACAAACGCTGTCCGTGCATGTCCCTTTGCTTTCGCATCGTGTGCAGCCGCGCGTTCTTCTTTCGTCCGCACACAAATCTCTTCAACTATCTCCGCCTTCTGAAGCGGTTTTACTCCCGCAAAAACGTTGCTTTCAGGAATGCCGACATCAGACGCCATTGTAAGCGCATTTCCTCGAGCATCCCCCGTAACCATATAGACTTGCAATCCGCATTCCCGCTGAAGGCGCGCAAGCACCTCGGCTGCGTGCGGTTTAGGCTCGTCACGAAATTCAAATCCGCCAACATCGCGACCATCAACAACCACGCGTGCACCAACCAAAACCTCATGTCCCTCAACCAGCCCGCGCACGCCTTCGCCAACGACCGCTTCAAAACCTTCAACCTGCGGAAGAGCCGCATCGCTCTCATCACGACCAATGACACCGCGGGTGCGCGCATATTCGAGAACAGCTTTCGCCAGCGGATGCTCGCTCTTTTCTTCTAACGCACAAGCAAGCCGCAGATCATCGCTTGGAACGTCGCACGCTACCACTTGCGGCGACCCAACCGTAATCGTTCCCGTCTTATCAAAGACGGCAGCCTTCAGATCACAGAGCGACTCAAGCACTTCGCCGTCTTTAATCAGCACGCCGAGTTGCGCGCCGCGCCCCATACCAACCATGAGCGCGGTAGGGGTAGCCAGCCCAAGCGCGCACGGACACGCCACCACAATCACAGCAATGGCCGGAAGCAGCGACTGCACAAGCAGATTGCCTCCATCTCCCACCGGGATGGCGAAAAACCAAATGCAGAAGGTGAGCGCTGCCACCACAAGAATCGTCGGCACAAAAATGGAAGCGATCTTGTCCGCAATGCGCTGAACAGGCGCTTTTGAACCTTGCGCGTCTTCCACCGCCCGTACGATACGCGCAAGCGTCGAATCCGCGCCAACGCGAAGGGCGCGAATGGTAAGCGACCCTGTCGTATTCGAGGTGCCTCCGGTCACTTCGTCGCCAACCGTTTTAGCAACCGGCAACGCCTCGCCCGTGAGCATCGACTCATCAATCTCCGAGGCGCCTTCAATCACCACGCCGTCAACGGGAATCTTTTGCCCGGGAAATACCATCACGGTATCTCCCACCATAACCGCCCCAAGAGGTATTTCTTTCGACTCGCCGCCCCTGATAACGACAGCCTGAGGCGGCGTGAGGTTCATAAGGCTTTCAATAGCCTGATTCGTCGCACCTTTCGCGCGCGTCTCTAGAATCTTGCCCAGCAGCACAAAGGTAATCAGCATGGCGCAAGTCTCAAAATAGGGCATGCCGTCGTTGATGGTCACATGGTCGACCCAATTGCCCGTGATGACCGGCAGAAAAGTGATCCAGAGCGAAAAAATGAATGCAATGGTGGTGCCAAGAGCAACCAGCACATCCATATTGGCGCTGCCGCTCTTAATTGAACTCCATGCACCTTTATAAAATCGCGCGCCGCACACAAATTGCACCGGCACGGTCAAAATGAGCAACAAAGTATTAGCGGCGAACATGGCTTGCATGTGCGTCGGCTCGTAAATGAACAGATTGGCAAGCCCTTCGCCTACCGCCATGTGGGCACCCGGAATCATGCCGATACAAAAAATGATGACGGTCAAAACAGCACTTACTACAAAAACATGCATGTCGTGACGCGTGCGTGCGCGTTCTCGCTCTCGCCGCTTCTCATCAACAAGCGGCACATCTTCCGCGATAACTTCGGCGGTAAAAGAAAGATCGTCGAAGACGTGTAGCATGTCATCAACACTGGCAATACTCGGGTCAAACGTAACTTTACCCGTGTTGTTAGCTAAATTGACGGCAACATCAATCACACCCGGCGTTTTTCGATAGCTCTTCTCAATATTCGCAGCGCAATTGGCGCAATGCATACCTTCGATTGCAAGACGCATGGTGGCCTCATGCGGCTCAGGCATATCTTGTGTTTGTACCTCTTGTTCGTCCATTGCACATCATTTCTTTGTAAGACATGTGCATTACATAATAAGCAGTTAACTTGCATGGAATAGCCTGCGTTTCCTGCGTTTATTGATATATGCACATCCTTGGAGTTTTACATGATCATCATAAAAGGAAAACAAAAAGAGGGTCAAAAGAGTTATTGAGTGACACAATCTTGTCATAGTGCCATTATTTGTTTATCCCCAAATCCGAGCAATACAACAAAAGGTAAACCGCCACAAACCCCTTTAAATCCATTGCAAGCTTTGCAATAAAATAAATGTACAAATTATGCTGTTTGATTATGTAAACACCTACAAAAACGAACTGCTTTCTGAAGCAAATATCAATTATCTTGATCTACTTGTTTTCTCTGAGCTGTCGTATTTCGATTGGCAAGACGAAGCTTTGGGCCTTCCTTTGAGCGAGGCTATCCCTTACTCTACGTATTCCTTGCTGTACCGGGGCAACCAACGTATCGAAGAGGCGGCGCACAAAGAGAAACTGATTACGCCCTTCTATCTCGAAGATCTGCGCTTGGCGCATGCGGTTGCAGAAGCTCCCCGCTATCGCAAGGTATTTGTGCTGGCCTTCGACGAAGATTTCATTTTCGGGTCGAAGCAATTCGCGGGACTCGCGCTCATGTTTAACGATCTTACGATCATTTGCTTTAGGGGAACTGACGAGACCGCAACTGGATGGAATGAGTCGCTCAGCTTGTCACTGCAATCACCGATTCCCGCACAACGCGATGCCGCTACTTTTATGGAAACAATCATGTCGCAGACCAACGGCCCCGTTATTGCTTGCGGCCACTCTAAAGGCGGAAACCTTGCTGTCTACGCATCTATACAACTTGCAGAACACCATCCGCAAGAAGCAGCACGTCTTGCCGCAATCGCGAACTTCGATGGTCCTGGGATGCCCGAGTCCATGCGCTCACAGGCAGGTTATGACCGCATCAGCCATTTGATTTCTGTCTTTGTTCCAAAGTCTTCAGTGGTCGGAAACGTGCATGTGCATCCCGATGGATCTGTAATGTACATAGAAAGCAAGATGCCCTTTGTGGCGCAACATTATGTGCACCATTGGAAAACGGAAGGCGCCCATTTCCTGCAGGCAAAACAAACAATGTCAGGGCGCATAGGCAGCGCGGGGCTGTATGCGCTGATCCACTACGTCAACGACTTTGGCAAAAAGATCATCATTGCCGCCATCTTCCTTATCCCAAAGCTGATAGAGCTCGTGGTGCTCAAAATCCGCAGCACATCATAAAAAGGAGCAAAGCAATACGCTTTGCTCCTCTCGTAAATAACGCCTACAAGGTTCCCACGCAGCTCCCGCAAAAAAAGTGCGGTAAGTCGCAAGGTTCACACGCCGCTCTACAAAAAAGTGCGCCCGCATCATCATCACAGAAGGCGAAGGTCAACCTCTTTAAGCTGACGCGCTGTTACGGTCGAAGGCGCACCGGTCATCGGATCGCTTGCGCTTGATGTCTTCGGGAATGCAATGACGTCGCGAATCGAATCCTTGCCCGCAAGCAGCATGATCAGACGGTCAAGGCCAAGGGCAATGCCGCCATGCGGTGGCGTGCCCAGGGCAAGCGCATGCAGCATGTGCCCGAACTTCTCATCAATTTCTTCATCCGTCAGACCCAAGACGCGCAAAATTCTGCGTTGCTCGTCAGCATCGTGAATACGAATAGAGCCGCCGCCTAGCTCATAGCCATCCATGACAACGTCATAGGCATAGCTTCCGCAAGCCAGAGGATCGCTTTCGATCTTGTCCATGTCCTCATCGCACACCTTTGAGAACGGATGATGCTCGGCAGCATATTTCTTCTCGTCTTCGTCGTACTTGAACATGGGGAAGTCCACAACCCACAGCAGCTTGTGGCCTTCACGCGGGATATCAAGCGCATCCGCCATATGCAGGCGCAATGCCGAAAGAACCGCATTCGCAACGGCCGGCTGGTCTGCCGCGAACAACAGCAAGTCCCCCGGCTCGACATCCATGGCTTCTTTCAAAGCCGCCCATTCCTCATCGGTGAAGAACTTCTTGATCGGACTCTTTTCCTCGCCAGACGTGGTAAAGGCAACCCATGCCATACCCTTTGCCCCATTCGCCTCAGCAATGCTTGCGAGCTTTTCGACTTCGCCGCGGCTCCAATCACCAGCACCTTTCGCGTTGATGGCTTTCACCACGCCGCCTGCCTGGGCAACGGAGGCAAATACCTTAAAGCCGGTGTCTTTGACAATGTCGGTAATGTTGACAAGCTCCATGCCAAAGCGCACATCCGGACGGTCGCACCCATAGCGATCCATTGCCTCTGCATAGGGCATGCGCTCAAGCGGAACCTGAAGATCAAGCCCTATGGCTTCAAACGTCTCTTTGAGCACGTCTTCCATCATGGTCATGACATCATCTTCGGTCACGAAAGACATCTCGATGTCGACCTGGGTAAACTCGGGCTGTCTATCAGCGCGCAAATCCTCGTCGCGGAAGCAACGGGCAATTTGGAAATAACGCTCAATACCTCCTGCCATCAGCATTTGCTTGAACTGCTGAGGCGATTGCGGAAGCGCATAGAACTTACCCGGGTTCGGACGCGACGGAACAATGTAGTCGCGTGCGCCCTCAGGCGTCGAGTTGGCCAAAATGGGCGTTTCCACTTCAATAAAGCCACGCTCATCAAGCGCGCGGCGCAGTGCCTGCATAACCTGATGGCGAAGCAGGATATTCGCATACATTTCCGGGCGACGCAGATCAAGATAGCGCCACTTCATACGCGTCGTCTCATCGGTTTCAATGCCATCTTCAATCGAGAATGGCGGGGTCACCGACGTATTGAGCACCTGAAGGGCACTTGCAAGAACCTCAATCTCACCGGTTGCCATTTCGGGATTGATCGCATCAGCGCTGCGAAGGCGAACGCGCCCTTCAACGCGCAGCACGTATTCGCGACCAAGATGCTCGGCCTTCGCGAAGTCTTCCGCACTCACACAATCAGGGTCGACCACGATCTGCGTGTAGCCGGCACGGTCGCGCAAGTCGATGAAAATAAGGCCGCCGTGATCGCGGTTGTGCCATGCCCACCCCGTAAGAACGACTTCTTGGCCGTCGTCTTCTGCGCGGAGCTGGCCACACGTCACCGTGTGCATTGAATACTCGTTGATGAAATCAGTTTTGCTCATTGATAACCCTCTGATATAAGATCCGGTAAAAAATTCCTATAAATGATAATACAAATCAGCAGCTTGACGCTGAGTGGGAAACCCAGCGTCATCTCTTTGCGTGTCGTGTGATTACCTGACGCTGGTATTTGAAACGTAGGTCGTATTGTCCTTGAGCAGCACGTCGTGTGCGCCGCCTTCGACAATAGACGTGGAAGAGACCACCGTCAGCTTCGCTTTTTCTTGGAACTCCGGGATGGAAAGCGCACCACAGTTGCACATGGTCGAGCGAATCTTAGAAAGCGTGAGGTCAACGTTGTCTTTCAATGAGCCGGCATAGGGCACATACGAATCAACGCCTTCCTCAAACGTCATTCCCTTTTTGTCGCCGCCAAGGTCATAGCGCTGCCAATTACGCGCCCGCGCAGATCCTTCTCCCCAGTATTCCTTCATGTAGTTGCCGTTGATCATCACGCGGTTTGAAGGACTCTCATCAAAGCGCGCGAAATAGCGGCCGAGCATGACAAAATCCGAACCCATAGCGAGCGCGAGCGAAATATGGTGGTCATACACAATGCCGCCGTCTGAGCAGATGGGGATGTATTCGCCCGTCTCTTCAAACCATTCGTCGCGCGCCTTGGCAACTTCGATAACCGCCGTTGCCTGTCCGCGGCCAATGCCTTTGGTCTCGCGGGTGATGCAAATGGAGCCGCCGCCGATGCCCACTTTTATAAAGTCGGCGCCGCAATGCGCAAGGAACCGGAACCCTTCGCGATCAACAACGTTGCCTGCGCCCACTTTTACGTCATTGCCATAGTTTTGGCGAATCCATTCGATCGTGAACTTCTGCCAGTCCGAATAGCCTTCAGAAGAGTCGATGCATAAAACGTCAACACCGGCGTCCACCAGAGCCGGCACACGCTGTTCGTAATCGCGCGTGTTAATGCCCGCGCCCACAATGTAGCGTTTGTGGGAATCCAGCATTTCATCGGGGTTGCTCTTGTGCGAATCGTAGTCTTTGCGGAAGACCAGCGTTGCAAGGTTGCCGTTCTTATCAACGATCGGAAGGCAGTTGAGCTTATGATCCCAAATGATATCGTTGGCGTCTTTCAAACTGGTATCGAGAGGAGCCGTCACAAGCTTCTCAAGCGGCGTCATGAAGTCGGCCACCTTCTCATCGGGCGACATACGTGTCACGCGGTAATCGCGCGAGGTCACAATGCCCAAAAGCTTGCCATGATTGGTGCCGTTTTCCGTTACCGGCATGGTCGAGTGACCGAATTCTTCCTTCAGGCGAACTACTTCACCGAGCGTCATATCTGGCGAGAGGTTCACATCCGATGTCACAAAACCGGCCTTGTAGTCTTTGACCTTTTGCACCATGGCCGCTTCGTCTTCGATCGACTGGGAGCCATAGATAAAAGAAAGGCCGCCCTCTGTAGCAAGAGC
>CAYPKC010000041.1:7047-9443 GCA_964411215.1 uncultured Eggerthellaceae bacterium
AAGAGCGACCGCCATATTGTTGTCTGAAACCGCTTGCATGATGGCTGAGGTCATAGGAATGTTGAGCATGAGCGGGCATTCCTCTTTGCCCTTCTTGTATTTCACCAGCGGCGTTTTGAGGGACACTGCTTCGGGAATGCATTCTGATGATGAATATCCGGGGACCAAAAGATACTCATTGAACGTGCGTGACGATGAATCAAAATAGTAAGCCATGTGTTCCCCTTCCCGATTTGTTTAGTATCACATTATACGCAGCATCCCGCGCATTTTCGATGACTAAAGAAGCCTCTATTACATATTCTTGAGAAATGCCTCGTAACCTTTGCGCGCTTCGTAGATATCCGCCTTTGACGTCACTTCCCAAGGGCTGTGCATCGAAAGCACCGGCACGCCGCTATCGATAACGTCCATGCCGAAACGCGCCGGGATGAAAGCGATGGTGCCACCGCCGCCAGCGTCCACCCGCCCCAGCTCTGCTGTCTGAAAACTCACTTCAGCGTCGTCCATAACGCGCCGTATGCGGGCAATATATTCTGCACGGGCATCGTTGCTGCCGCTTTTCCCGCGAGCGCCCGTATATTTGTTGAAGACAAGGCCGCGCCCCACGTAAGCTGAGTTCTTCGCTTCGAAGACGGAGACATACGCAGGGTCGACGCCAGCCGATACGTCTGAGGAAAGCATGGAGGAGGCTGCGAGCGCCCGACGGAGTTTGAGCATGCCGCCTTCGCCCGCAAGTTCCATGATTTCGGCAATCGTGTTTTCGAAGAAGAGCGACTCCATGCCGGTTGCGCCAACGCTACCGATCTCTTCTTTGTCGACAAGCACGCAGACGGCCGTTTTTGCAGGAGGGGCTTGCTCGGCAAGCGCGAGCTGTGCTGCAAGTGAGGTGTAGGCGCACACGCGGTCGTCTTGTCCGTAGCCGATTACCATACTGCGATCGAATCCGAGATCGCGTGCCGCGCCTGCCGGAACGACTTCAAGCTCTGCTGACAAGAAGTCTTCTTCGTCAATGTCGTATTTCTCTTTGAGCACGCGCAGCGTCAGCGCTTTCACGGTTTCGTCATCGGGGTCAGCGGCGGAAGTCGCAGCGTGCGGGTCTTCGATGGCGGTGGCGGCGTTGGCGTTGGCCTTGGTCGCTTCAGCTTCAGTCGCTTCAGCGTCGGATTCGCTTGCTTTATGTGCTTCTGCATCCTCCGCACAGAGAGCATTGCCTACAAGCACGTCCAAATCTTCGCCTTCGACCACTTCAGCACCCTTTTTCTCCATTTGCTTGCGTCCCAAATGAGGAAGAAGGTCAGTCACGCAGAACACGGGATCCCCCGCATCTTCACCGATGCAGATATTCACCACGGTACCGTCCTTTTTGGCAACCGTTCCATGAAGTGCGAGCGGCAGTGCTACCCATTGATAATTTTTGATGCCGCCATAGTAATGAGTGTCGAGCAGCGTAAACCCGTCCTTTTCATAGAGCGGATTCTGCTTCACATCCAAGCGGGGCGAATCGATGTGCGCACCCAATATATTCATGCCGCTTTCGAGCGGGGCGTTTCCGATATGGACAAGAATGGCTGCTTTGTCCTGCATGGTTGCCCAGACTTTGTCTCCTGCCTGCAACGTGCGCTGCTGCGCTATGCAATCTGCAAGCGACAGATAGCCCGCAGTTTGCGCCTCTTCGATAATTCGCGCGCAGCATTCGCGCTCCGTCTTGCATTCCGAGATGAACGTTTTGTAGTCATTGGCAAGCAGGTCAATGCGAGCCCGTTCGGCATCGTCGTATTTTTTCCAAGCGTATTCGTTTTCCATAACCGCTCCTTGCAGTTCTCTCTTGAAAGAAGGAATCCTGAGTGTCCGTTTTGCCTTTTGACCAGTGAAGATCAATCAACTGTGCGAACAGATTAAACAATGAGGAAACCAAGTTGCAATCTACACAGATTAACGTCTTTTATGCCGCGAGAAAACCTATAATGATGAAAACGCGCATGAGCGTTTCGGCAACAATGGTTGTATGAATGTGAAAGGAGTCGTAATGAAAGTACGCGACGTAATGCCAACAGCCGAGAATTCAACGAATTTCGATGTCGTTACCGATAGCCAGACCAAGGTGGGCAACACCCTTGAGAACCTGAAATCAGCTGTCCAGGGCGAGACCGGTGCTTCTGCAAAGTATGCTGCATTCTCAAAAGCAGCAAAGGAAGCTGGCTATGACCAAATCGCTCGCCAGTTTGCAGCAACTTCTGCTGCAGAGCAGATCCACATTAAGCTCGAAGTAAACGAGATCCAAAAGGTTGAGCCTGACTATGTCGCACCCGAGCCTCCAACCGTAAGCGGTGAAGCAACTGATCTGAACCTGATCTCTGGTGCTCTTGGTGAAATTTATGAGACCTCTGACATGT
>CAYPKC010000042.1:0-9415 GCA_964411215.1 uncultured Eggerthellaceae bacterium
TCACACGCACCATACCTATCGCCATCTATTTTGAATGGATGGGTGGCAATACCGACGTTGCGATATTCTGGACCATTATCATCATCATTTTCAGCTTCCTCGTCATTTTGTTTATCAATCTATGGAGTCGCCGCACAACAACCTATCGCAGAAGGACAGATGACAAATGAGTCTTGAAGTCAGCATAAAAAAGCATTTCAAGAACTTTCATCTGGATGTCGATATCCAAGCGGGTACCGAAACGCTTGGTTTTCTTGGTGCATCAGGGTGCGGTAAATCGTTGACGATGCGCTGTATCGCAGGGATCGAAACACCTGACGAGGGCAGGATTGTCGTCAATGGGAAAGTCTATTTTGATTCGCGCAAGAATATCAATCTGAAGCCGCAGGAGCGAAAGACTGCCATGCTGTTTCAAAACTTTATGCTCTTTCCCAATATGACGGTCGCGCAAAACATTGCTGCAGGTATTGACCGCTCTATTGCCAAAGCTGAGCGCACATCTTTGATTCAGCATGAAATGAAACGCTTTGGCCTTGAAGGGTTTGAATCGCGTTATCCCGCACAGCTGTCAGGAGGCCAGCAGCAACGTGTTGCCCTTGCCCGCATGCTTGCGGCAAAACCAGAAATCCTGATGCTTGATGAGCCCTTCTCAGCCCTTGACTCGCACCTCAAAGGCCTTCTTGAGCAGAATCTGGTAGATCTCTTCAGCTCCTTTGATGGCACGATACTCTATGTGAGCCATGACATCGATGAAGCACTTCGCCTGTGTAATCGCATTGCTGTTGTCGAAGATGGAAGAATTCTTGAAATCGATGCACCTCATGAATTGGTTAATGCACCGCAATCAGAGGCTGCGCTGAAATTATCCGGGTGCAAGAACGCTATCCCTGCAGAAAAAGTGGGGGACTATGAAGTCTGGATTCCGAAATGGGGCGTGCATGTCCAAACAAAAGAGCGCGTTCCCGATGATGTGAAATATTTAGGAGTACGTGCCTTCTACGTGGAGCAGGTAAGCACGCTCGGGACTAATTGCTATCGCGTCAGGGTAGATAGAACAAGTGATTCGCGTTTTGACCGTTCAGTGCTGCTGGGCTTTCTTGATAGAGATGAAACAAGCAGCCACACGCGCGTGCGCGAAGAAGGCGAGATGAGCTATTTTCATGAACATCTCTTTTGGCGTATCGATACGTTGGCTACGCAAAAATATCCGCTGCCGAAAGTGGGAGATGAGCTTATCGTCCATATTCCTCAGGACAAAATATATCTTGTCTCCAAGTAACTAGCCTAATTGTTCACAAACAAGTACAATGCGCTTCAATACCTACGGAGATACCTACCTTATGCTCAATATGCTTCCAAAGAAAGGCCACAGTGAAAGATTCCCACGGCAGAGTCATTGATTACATGCGAATATCCCTCACAGACAGGTGCAATTTTCGCTGCATTTATTGCATGCCCGAAGAGGGTGTGTGTTCTTTGCCGCATGAAGATATACTGCGTCTTGAAGACATAGAGCGCATTGTAAAGGTGGCTTCTGAAATCGGCATCAAAAGCATACGGCTTACGGGAGGCGAGCCTTTAGTTCGCAAAGGCGTGGTTGATCTTATTGCCAACATCACGCGCATTGAAGGCATCCAGAATGTTTCGTTGACAACCAATGGTGTGTTGCTTCCGAGCATGGCGAAAGATCTTAAAGAAGCAGGGCTTAATCGGGTAAATATTTCGCTTGATACCCTTGATGCCGACCAATTCAGAGCGGTGACACGATTGGGACACTTAGAAGATACGCTTGCCGGTATTGATGCTGCTCTCGAACATGGATTCAACCCTGTCAAAATCAATGTTGTCACGGTAAAAAGCCTTGACCAGGATTTCCTTGCCTTCGCAAAAATGTCGATTGACCGTCCGCTTCACATCCGTTTCATTGAATATATGCCGATAGGCGAGAATGCAAGCAATGGATGCGGATGGGGAAAAGACGACGTCATTGCCAGCGAAGATCTTCTTGCGCATATCAATCAAGAAGCGCGCAAAGCTGGACTTTCTGAACTTCATACGGTTTCGCAAAAACCCCTTGGATGGGGACCTGCACGCTATTATGAATTTGACGGCGCTGAAGGCACGGTCGGATTTATCTCACCTCTGTCAAGGCACTTCTGCGGCGAATGCAATAGGCTCAGACTCACGGCAGACGGGCTTATTCGCCCCTGTCTTTTCAGCGATACCGAATTCAACGTCAAGCAAGCGCTTGAAAGCGGTTCAGATGAAGCGATCAAACATGTTTTGTATGATGCCCTTGGCGCAAAGCCTGATGAGCATCATCACAAGGTCGGCACAAAGCGTAATATGTCACAAATAGGCGGATAAAGCACAAAGAGTAGCCTCAAGAGGGGAAAGTCTTACATGAAACAAGAAAGCACACCGGCGCAAAACAATCAAAGTGCAAACGCACAGCTCACGCACATCGATGCGCAGGGAAATGTCCGCATGGTCGATGTCTCAGCAAAACCCGATACCGAGCGTATCGCTATTGCCGAAGGCACCATTTTTATGAAGGAAGAAACCCTTGAGCTCATTGTGGAGGGCAAAGCTGCTAAAGGCGATGTGTTGGCTTGTGCGCGTGTGGCTGGCATCATGGCAGCCAAAAAGACAAGCGAGCTTATTCCCATGTGTCATCCTTTAAACATTACGAAGGCAAAGATCGACTGCGAAGTCGTATCCGCTGCAGATCGTAATGACGGAAAGTGCGGCATACGCATCCTTGCGACATGCTGTGTCACGGGAAAGACCGGTATTGAGATGGAGGCGCTCACAGCTGCCTCGGTGGCTTGTTTGACCATCTACGATATGTGTAAAGCAGTTGATCGCGGCATGGAGATCACGCAAATCCGTCTGCTGAAGAAAGATGGCGGCAAAAGTGGTTTGTGGGAGCGATAACTAACCTGTTCTTTCGGCTCATTCCGCCCTCTGAAGAAACGCGAGCGAGCCATCTGTCCTATAATAGTAATCTCACTTCACGAGATTTCATATTTATCTATATAATGACGTGCGGTACAACATCAACGTAGGGGGATTTACATGTCAGGACATTCAAAATGGGCCACTACCAAACATCGCAAAGCGGCACAAGACGCAAAACGCTCTGCTTTGTTCTCGAAGCTCTCAAGAAACATTACGGTAGCTGCGAAAGAAGGCGGAGATCCTAATCCTGACAACAATGCGTCTCTTGCTGCAGCAATTGAAAAAGCAAAAGGCTATTCGCTTCCGAAAGATAAGATCAAAACGGCTATTGATAAGGCTTTTGGCAGCGGCAAAGACGCAGCCAATTACGAGACAGTCGTCTATGAGGGATATGGCCCTGCCGGTATCGCTATTTTTTGCGAAGCTTTGACCGACAATCGTAACCGCACGGCAGCCGATGTCCGCTCAGCCTTCTCACATGCGGGCGGCAATCTTGGCACAAGCGGCTCTGTCGCCTATATGTTTGACAAATTGGGTCAAATTATTGTTGCGAAAGAAATTGAAACGGGAGACAAGAAAAATCCGACTGCGCCTAATGGTGCTGCCGCTGACGAAGACGAGTTCATGATGGCTGTTGCCGAGGCCGGTGGCGATGATTACGAAGATGCGGGAGACGAGTGGATCGTCTACACCGGACCGACCGTTTTAGCTGCAGTCAAAGAGGGTCTTCATGAACAAGGCATCGAAACAAAAGGTGCCGAGCTCACGATGATGGCGAACAATCCCCAAGAAGTAACCCTTTCTGATGCGAAAAAGGTTATGCGCTTAATTGATAGGCTTGAAGAGTTGGAAGATCTTCAGAATGTGTATCATACCGCCGACATTACCGATGAAATCGCCGAGCAACTTGATTAACCTATGTCCGGCAAGCTGACCGACGAACAGATCGCTCAAGAAGAAGCTTTTATGAAAGGGGTGCCCCGATTTAATATCGGGGCATTTTTCCTTCCTCCCATCTGGGGGCCAGCGCATGGTATATGGATTACGATCCTGTATTATCCGGCGTGGCTCGTTGCCGACAATCTCTTTTATGCTGCCTTTATATCTCCCTCCATTATGAGTATTGCGGCAGCCGTAACGGTGTTTGTCTTGCTTTTGGCGGTCACGATTGCTTTTGCAATTCTTGCGCAACCGTATGCGTGGCATCGCGCGCATGATAAGGGGAAAACAAAAGAACAATACCTCGCAGCTGAGAAGAAATGGGCTGTTGTCTGCGTTATTGTCGGGATTGTCCTTATAGCACTTGCAACTATCTATAACGTAGGGTTTAGAACTGAGGTCTAATACCTGTATGAATGCACCTAAGAACTCTTTGCGCGTTGCGGTGTTCTGCGTCGGCAACAAACTCATGCTTGACGATGGTGTAGGTTGTGCTGTCTATGAAGAACTTACCCGTGCCTATATGTTTCCTGAAAACGTTGAGCTTTTCGATGTCGGGTGCTTAAGCATGGATATGCTTCGCTACGTTGAAGCGTGTGACCATCTTGTCGTCATTGATGCGATTGAAGGAACTGATAAACCTGCTGGCACCGTGTTTTCCTATGAGCCTTTTGACATCGCTGGGAAGACGCAAGCGACAGCCTCGCTTCATGATTTGACCCTTGCAGACTTATTTGAAGCAGCAAGCTTATTAGGGTATGAGAGTAATGGCCACTGCTTTGGTATGCAGGTCGAAAACGCCACACCTTCAGTTGTAACTATCGGGTTGACCGAACCAGTTGCGCGAGCTCTTCCGCTTCTGATAGAAACCGTCCTTGCGCATCTTTCCTCTCTCGGCATAACTATTACCGACAGGAAAACAGGTTCTCAAATTATTCCCGGATGGCACCATCGTCTGTGTCAGAACGACTATAGTGATGCCATCTAATACGATATGCTCGATAAGATGGGTGTTTGTGGTTTGGGATCAATGTATAGTGAGAGAGCATCAAAAGGAGCGCTATGCTTATAGATGCGCTTGCACAGGTTTTGCAGAAATCGGGGTGTCTCGATTCGTTTTGGGGCAAGCTTGACTCCTTCGAAGATGCCGTCTTAGGCGTCGTATCGTCAGCGCGCCCATTTCTCGTCGCTGCCCGTTTTGCACACAAACCCACCTCAACCCTTATCGTTGTCCCTGGTGATGAAGCTGCTGCGTCTTATGCGCGCACCATAGCTTCTTATATCGGAGAGGATAAAGTCTTTGTTTTTCCTGAGCGAAAAGACCATCCTCAGCTCGAAGAAAAGGCTGATCCGAAAGTCATTGCAAAACGCCTTGAAGCTGCCTCTGTTTTAGCTGAGGGGGAGAAGAAGGTGGTCGTGGCATCAGCCCGCTCCCTTCTGCGAGATCTGCCACCCCGTGAGGCGCGGGTCTATATGCCTCTCCATCTGGTGTGCAATGATGAGCTTCAAGCTATGGGAAATGAAGGCGTGCAGGATTTTGATGCGCTCAAGCATGCTTTAGAGGCGTTTGGCTATGTGAATACGGGAGAGCTCGATGGAATCGGTACCTTCTGTGCTCATGGCGGCACGATTGATATCTTTCCAGGCAATCTTGATTTTCCCATCCGCCTTGATTTCTTCGGTGATGAACTTGAAGACATACGGCGCATTGTTGCCACTACCGGTCAGATGATCTCAAGTTTGCCATCCGTTGATATCTTTCCTGTTACGGAGATTCCTATAACGGCAAAGGCAACACGGCAGGCACAAAAAGCCATAGAAAAGGGTGCTCTCACCAATAAGACATTGAGATCTCTTCTTGAAAAGCTTGAAGGCGGCCTCAGATTTGATGGCGCCGATGTCTTGCTTTCCTATTTCTATACCAAGACTGCCTCTTTAGGCGATTACACGTCGTCTGATTCGCTCGTCTGTCTGGTTGAACCACGCGCGATTTTCGATGATATGACGCATGCCTATGATGAGCTTGCCGAGAAGTTCAAAGGAACCTATCTTTCCGTGGACAGTCTCTATACTGCTCCCGCAAAGACAAACTTTGGCGGACGCGTTCGAGCAACCTATGCGTCAATCATGCAGCTTGGCATCGAGGTCGATGATGAGCTGCCTGTCAAACGCGTTGATGTGGCAGGATCCCCTGACCGCCTCTTCGGCAAGATGAGAAATTGGATTGACGGCGGCTATACGTGCATATTCAGCGCGCCTGCGCATCGTCTTCGCCAAGAAGTTGAATTGGATTTTGTCGATCATGGACTTCCTATACAGCGTCGCCTCGATACGTTCGATACAGAAGACGCGCACCTTAAAAAAGGTGTCGTGACTATTGTCGATGTAGAAATACCGCTTGGGATAGTGATTCCTAAAGCCAAGCTCGTGATGGCATCGATGGAAGACACCAAAGGCTCCAAAGGGGCAACGACGCGCAACAAACGCGAGATCAATGTCGCCGACATCACGTTTCCGTATACTGCAGGAGATTATGTTGTCCACGAAGTCTATGGCATAGCGCATTTTAAAGGATTGGTACTGCGCGAGATAGATGGCACTGAGCGCGATTATTTAGAGCTCGATTATGCGGAAGGCGACAAGCTTTTCCTGCCCGTCGAACAATTCGATAAGGTGACGCGCTATGTCGGCCCTGAAGGATCGAAACCGCGCATTACCCGTCTCAATAGCACCGACTGGTCGCGCGCCATAACCAAAGCACGGAAAGCAACCAAAAAGCTTGCTTTCGACCTTGTAGATGTATATGCGCGGCGAGCTGCGACAAAAGGCTTTCGTTTTGAGGTCGACACGCCGTGGCTGCAAGAGGTGGAAGAATCATTTCCTTATGACGAGACTCCTGATCAGGCAGCCGCTATTGAAGATGTCAAGGCGGATATGCATTCCGCCCATCCCATGGATCGCCTCATCTGCGGCGATGTTGGTTTCGGAAAGACCGAAGTAGCGCTTCGCGCCGCTTTTGTGGCTGCGCAGAATAAAAAGCAGGTCATGGTGTTATGCCCGACAACGATCCTGACGCAACAGCATTACATCACGTTTAAAGAAAGGCTCGCGCCTTTTGGTATGCGCGTAGAAGTGTTATCCAGGTTCCGCTCTGCTGCTGAGCAAAAGCAGGTGCTTGATGCGTTTGCGAAGGGCGACGTTGATGTGCTTATCGGCACGCATCGTCTTTTGTCGCGTGATGTCAATCCTAAAAACCTTGGCCTGGTGATCATTGATGAAGAACAAAGATTCGGCGTCGCCCACAAAGAGCAGTTCAAGAATTTGCGTGAGTGCATCGATATTCTGACGCTTTCCGCAACGCCTATTCCCCGAACCATGCAAATGGCCGTCTCAGGCGTGCGTGATATGAGCCTCATTATGACGCCTCCCGATAAAAGACTTCCTGTCAAAGTGCATGTAGGAGAGTGGGATCCGGATATTGTCTCAGGCGCAATTAGAAACGAGCTTGCGCGAGGCGGCCAGGTATATTACGTGAGCAATCGCGTCCGCACAATTGATGAGGCAGTTGAGCGCGTACGCGATGTGGCTCCCGAGGCGCGTATAGGGGTTGCGCATGGACAAATGTCAAAAGATGAGCTCGAGCGCGTCATGGAAGATTTTGCAGCAGGGCTTGCCGATGTCCTGGTAGCGACAACCATCATAGAAAGCGGTATTGATAACCCCCATACGAACACGCTCATTATTGAAGACTCACAGCGACTCGGCCTCTCCCAAATGTATCAGTTGAAGGGGCGCGTAGGACGCTCCAGCGAGCAAGCCTATGCCTATTTCTTGTTCCCTGAACAAATCCCGCTTACCGTAGAAGCACAATCGCGCTTAACGGCGCTCTCTGAGAACCAAGACCTTGGAAGCGGTATGCGTATCGCGCTTAAAGACCTTGAGATCAGGGGAGCAGGAAACATTTTAGGTGCCGAGCAATCGGGGAATATGAGCGCGGTTGGTTTTGATCTTTTCGCACAGCTCTTAAATCAAGCGGTCATTGAGGTGCGAGAAGGAGAAGAGGTGGCAAAGAGCACGCGGCCTATCTCGCAATCAGATATCAATGTGAATATTCCCGGGCATATGTATATTTCGCCTGATTACCTCCTTGATATCGGTGAGCGTATTAATTGGTATAGGCGGGTTGCCAACGCCTCTTCCGTACAAGAAGTAGATGAACTGCAACACGAGCTTGCCGCTACCTATCCCGACATGCCGCAGGAGGCGAAAAACTACTTCGCGCGTGAAAAGCTTCGCGCCTTTGCGAGCGAGCACGGCATATCCTCTATTACGATCGTTGCGGGGAACTTGAATATCGAAGGCATGCAGCTTTCGCGAAGCCAGCTCATTCCGCTCAAACGTTTGGGTGGCAGGTATCTCACTGATAAGAAAAAGCTCATTCTTCCAACAAGGAAGTTGAAAGAAATTTCCCTTGATGATGAGGACAATATCGCTCATCAGATTATGGCGTTTCTTGAGAAACTCTATAATGAATCACAAACCGACGAAGAGGAATAAGATGGACAACAATAACGTACGCGTGCGCTTTGCACCTTCTCCAACCGGCATGCTCCATATTGGTGGCGCGAGAACGGCGATTTACAACTGGGCCTTTGCCCGTGCATACGGCGGCACATTCATTTTGCGTATAGAAGACACTGACAGCGTGCGCTCAACTGAAGAGAATACGAACATTATTCTGCGCGCAATGCGCTGGCTTGGCCTTGATTGGGATGAAGGGCCAGAAGTGGGGGGAGCATGCGGTCCGTATTTCCAGATGGAGCGCACCTCAACCTATGAAAGCGCCCTTGAAGTCCTCAAGCAAAACCATAAGGTCTATCCGTGTTTCTGCACGAAAGAGGAAATAGAGCAAGAGCGTGCTCGAGCAGAAAAAGAAGAAGGCGGCTATTCTGGCTACAGTGGTACGTGCCGCTCGATCTCTCCTGAAGAAGCAGCTGCACGCATCGCTGCGGGAGAGCCGCACGTATGGCGCCTTGCCGTTCCAAAAGATCATCCTCCGATCACCTTTGACGATGCGGTCTATGGGACAACGTCATTTCCGGGGGATGCGATAGATGATTTGATCCTTGTGAGAAGCGACGGAAGCCCTACCTACAATTTCGCCTGTGTGTGCGATGATTCCAACATGGGCATTACGCACGTTATTCGCGGAGACGACCATCTCTCCAACACGCCGAAGCAGATTCTGATCTATGAGGCGCTTGAGCGTGATATTCCAATCTTTGCCCATCTTCCTATGATCTTAGGTTCCGATGGGAAAAAGCTCTCCAAGCGCCATGGCGCAACCAATGTTGAGGACTATCGCGATTTTGGCTATGTGCCTTCCGCTATGGTTAATTTCTTAGCATTGCTCGGTTGGTCGCTTGATGGAGAGACCACCATTATTCCGCCTGAAGTTCTCTGCGAGAAGTTTTCACTCGAGCGCATTACGAAAAAAGACAGCATTTTCGATGAG
>CAYPKC010000043.1:0-445 GCA_964411215.1 uncultured Eggerthellaceae bacterium
TGAAGAGGCCGCACGGCCTCTTTTTTTATGCAGAAGCCATGCATGATGTGTGTTGTAGAATGCTCGTATGAACATTGTCGTGACAGGAGCAACAGGATTTATCGGTACCACCTTGGTGCAGTCTCTTGAGCGCCAGGGTTCTTTAGATATCTTTTGCGCCAATAGTAAAACAGAGAGAGATGAGCTGACAGCGGCAGTAGCCAAGACGGACGTTATCTATCATCTCGCAGGCAATGCGCACACGAATGGATCAGCTCATGACTACGAACAGGATATAAGCCTTGCGCAGGCATTATGCGAAGCGGCACGTGCGTCTGAAAAAGAGCAATTACTGGTGCTCAGCTCTTCTGTGTGGGCATCGGGTGAAGGTAGATTCAAAGATTCGCTCTATGCGGAGATCAAATCACGTATTGAAGAGGCATTTTTAGATGTGGCGCGCGCAGAG
>CAYPKC010000043.1:455-9399 GCA_964411215.1 uncultured Eggerthellaceae bacterium
AGAGAGCCCCAAGAAAACGGTCTTTGTCTACCGGCTTTCGAATGTGTTTGGCGAAAAGCATCCCAACAAGCTTGGGACGGCAGTTGCAAATTTCTGTGTGGCACAGGCACAAGGGGATAATGTCTGCATTAATGATCCAGCGGTGATGCTCACGCTTTGTTATCGACAAGATGTGGTTGATGCCTTTGTGCGAAGCATTGACAGCTGGAAAGCAGGAGCACCGTCAGGATATCGGGACATTGAGCCAGTCTTCACCATTTCAGTAGGAGACTTGGCACGCAAAATTGCTCACATAGCGAATCTGAATGAAGGTGCCAACCCTTCCTTTGATACAGCATCGCTTGATAACCGTCTCTATAAGGTCTATCAATCTTATAAAGAGAACGAAATCGCCTGATAGGGCACACACCATTCCGCACACGAAAGAACGTAGGCGCGGAATACAGGCTTGGCTCAGAGCGAAATTATGAGTTGATAATAAAGTTCGGTACCGCTTTGTGCACGGCTTCGCGCGCTTCATCTTCGCTCAACGATAATGAATTCTCTAAAGCGCGCAGCTTGGTTGTTATCTCATCAAGTCCGATATCAGATCCGCCGGAAACCATGATGGAAGGATTGTTGGTAGCGATAAGATCCTCTTCATCCAAGAACAGCTCTTCATACATCTTTTCGCCATCGCGCAAACCCGTAAAGACAATCTCAATCTCGTCGGGCTTGAAGCCGGATGCTCTAATCAGGTTCTTGGCGAGCGTTAAAATCTTGACGGGCTCGCCCATGTCTAATACGAAAACCTCACCGCCTTTGGCGATGCCTCCTGCTTGAATGACAAGACGGGTCGCCTCCGGGATCGTCATAAAGTAACGCTCGATCTCGGGATCGGTGACCGTTACCGGACCCCCATTTGCGATCTGTTCTTCGAAAATGGGAATAACGCTGCCGTGCGAGCCCAAAACATTTCCAAACCTCACCGCAGCAAAGATCGTGTCAGATATAGTGTCATGGTACTGAATGATCATCTCGCCGATGCGCTTTGTTGCCCCCATAATGCTGGTCGGGTTCACCGCTTTATCCGTTGAGATGAAAATGAAATGGTCAACGTTGCCTTCAATGGCGGCTTGCACCGCATTGAGCGTTCCAAACACATTGTTCTCGATAGCCTCGCGCGGGCAGATTTCCATAAGCGGCACATGCTTGTGGGCTGCCGCATGAAAAACTACTGAAGGGGCATGCTTGCTAAACACATCTTTCAAACGACGCCTATTGCATACACTGCCCACTTCGATCACAAGATCAAGATCAGGATATTTTGCCTTCATCTCCTGCTTTAAGAGATAGGCGTCATTCTCATAGATATCGAAGATGACAATGCGCTTGGGATTGACGGGAGCGATCTGGCGGCAGAGCTCGCTTCCAATAGACCCACCACCGCCGGTGACTAAAACAACCTTATCTTTGATGTAGCTTTTCGCCACTTCCATATCGAGCACAATCTCTTGTCGTCCCAAAAGATCGCGCATATCAATGTCATGGAAAGAGACCGCGCTTAAGTTATTGATATTGATGTTGTTAATACTAGGAAGTGTTTTAATGACGCAATCAGTCGTCGAACACTTCTCAAAAATGGCATTGTATTGCGATTTGGTGGCAGAAGGAATGGCGATAACAATCTGCTCGATATCGTTTTCGGCAACGATTTTCTCTATGTCATCGCACGTTCCGCTAATGGTGATGCCATGCAGCTTCTTTCCGAGCTTCTTCGGATCGTCATCGATAATCGCGACCGGCTCTCCTGGCATTTTCGGGCTATTGTTCAGCATGCGCCCGATAGTCAGGAGGCCCCCATCACCTGCTCCGATGACTAATGTTCTGAGTTTCGTATTATCAATAGCGCCGTTTTGCTCGTGAGCGGTTTTCGCCATGATCTCCCCAAATCTTGCCGCCTGCATTTCAATGTTTGTATACGCATCTCTGTGCATATACAAGGATAAGGCTTGTTGGAAAAAAGCGGTAATATCAATTAATTTTTACCCACGAAACCTATGGTACATATTTAAGGAATAGTATGAGCGCAAGGTCGTTAAAAGTTTTGCGCTGCCGCGCCTTTTAGACGTATCTCTCATTTATAATCATCATGGAGAAAATTTTACTTTTTAACACGCATACGCGAATACAAGGGGTGAACATGAGCGCTAGAGCAGAAGATGTCAAAGAGGCTGCTTCGCAGGCACTCAATGACACAGCGCTTTTAGAAGAGCACGTAAAGAAGCTCGCTGGCTCGTCTCGGCGGGATCGCCAAAACTCAGCTTCCGTTATTGCTGTCGTGGCAAAAGAAGATGCATTGCTGTTGGTTCCTTATGGCAACGACCTTATAGATGCGCTCAATAGGCCGGAGGCTCAAACGCGATGGGAAGTCTTAGATGCACTGACGGAGGTATGCGAGCATGACTCGCGTATCTGCGATAAAGCGCTCACCGGTGCTGAAGGTGCGCTGTTCGATGAGAACAGCGGTCCTTTGCGCTTGGCCGCCATGAGATTTCTGTGCAAGCTCGGCGCAACGACAGAGAACAGGTCCGATAAAGTGTGGAGCCTCATCGACGAGGGCATCCAATGCTATCACGGGGATCTTGAATTCAATGAGATGCTTTTAGCCCTCATTGATTTTTCAGCCGGAAAACTCTCTGACACGGTAAAGAAAGAGTTTGCCGCACGCATGAGCTTTGATGCCGAAAACGGCAAGGGCACGCTGAAAAAGTGCGCCGTTCAAATTGAAGAGAACTTGGCAAAATAACTGTTGATATACGTGTGTTGCCAAGCGGCTTTTCCGCCTATTGTTCTCACCCATATGTGTTCAAAGCGATCTCTTTGCAGGTCTTGTAAGCAACGTGCGCGCATCAGCGCCCTCTCGTAATCGGAAGGATTGACCATGGCACAGCATTCTGTTGTCTTGATTCCAGGGGACGGAATAGGGTTAGAAACTTCAGCAGCAATGAAGCGGGTAGTCGCTTCAAGCGGGGCAGATATCGCATGGGTTGAAGCCTCTGCTGGTGCTGCCTGCATCGAGCGTTACGGAACGCCTCTTCCTGAAGAGACAATAGAGCTTATTAAGGAATACAAAACCGCTATCAAAGGACCGGTGACAACACCGGTTGGAAAAGGCTTTCGAAGCGTCAATGTGGCACTCAGAAAAACTCTTGAGCTTTTCGTCAATTTACGCCCCGTGCTTTCCATTCCAGGCGCGGGCGGAAGGTATCAGGACGTTGATTTAATCATCGTGCGTGAGAATTCCGAAGATCTGTACGCAGGCATTGAATTTCAAGAGGGCGCCCCGGATACCGAAGAGCTCATCTATTTTGTAGAGGAGCACAACAAGGGGTATATCTCGAAGGATTCTGCGATATCCCTCAAGCCCATTTCAATGCATGCTTCAGAAGCAATCGTCGAGTTCGCGTTTGATTATGCGATGAAGAACAAAAGACAGCACGTGACCGCGGTGCACAAGGCAAACATCATGAAGTATTCGGACGGTCTCTTCCTTGAGTGTGCAAGAAGCGTAGCCTCGGAATATGAAGGCAAGATAGCGTTCGACGACAAGATTGTCGACGCCATGTGTATGAACCTGGTCATGGATCCATCTCAATTCGATGTTTTGGTATTGCCGAATCTGTACGGAGATATCGTTTCAGATTTGGCAGCTGGCCTGGTGGGAGGCTTAGGGCTTGCTCCCGGCGCAAATATCGGCAAAGAATATGCGGTTTTTGAGGCCGTGCACGGCTCAGCACCTGACATTGCCGGCAAAGATCTTGCCAATCCTACGGCGCAGATTCTGTCTGCAGCCATGATGCTAGACCATTTAGACGAGCAGGCGTGTGCAACGAAGATTCGAGAAGCGATCAAGGCGGTCTATGTCAAAGGGGAGCATCTCACCGCCGACATTCGCGAAAGAGATGGCGAAGCGGCCACCTGCACAGAGTTCACGAACGCGGTTATCCGCGAGCTTGAGGCGCAGTAAGCGTATAACAGGACAAAGGGAAACAAACCTATGAGCGAGGCAAACATGATTGAAAGATCAACCTTGTGTGTGGGAGATCGTTCGTATGCGTATTATCCAATTTCAAAGATAGAAAACGTAGAAAAGCTACCTTTCTCTTTGAAAGTGCTTTTGGAAAACGTTCTGCGCAATACGAGCGACAAGGACAAAGCAAGCGCGATGGCATCGCGTATTGTCGATGCGGCACTCGCTGGCCGCACTGGTGAAGAGATAGAGTTTTCTCCAGCACGCGTGCTCTTTCAAGACTTCACAGGTGTTCCCGTGTTTGTCGATTTTGCCGTTATGCGTGAAGCTTGCAAGGATTTAGGCGGCGATCCGAAAAAGATCAATCCGCAGATTCCGTGCGACCTCGTTATCGATCACTCCGTCATAGCAGACTATGCGGGTTGTTCTGATTGCCTGGAGCGCAACGAACAGCTTGAATTCGAACGCAATGCGGAGCGCTATGAGTTTTTGAAGTGGGCTCAGGCCTCTTTCAAAAATGTGCGCATCGTGCCGCCAGGGCAAGGCATTTGCCACCAACTCAACATCGAGCAGTTTGCAAGCGTTGTGATGGAGTCGCCTCAAAAAGATGCGTCTCAACCAGAGGAAGCACCGCTTGTGTATTTCGACACGGTTGTAGGAACCGACTCGCATACTCCCACCGTCAACGGCATTGGTGTGCTTGGGTGGGGCGTTGGTGGTATTGAAGCAGAAGCCGCGGCGCTCGGTCAGCCTATTACTACGCTGGTGCCACAGGTCATCGGTATTGAGCTGACGGGGACGCTCTCACCTGGTGTGACAGCCATGGATGTCTCTCTCACGCTTGCCGAACTGCTTCGCAAAGAAGGCGTGGTCGGCTGTTTTGTTGAATGTTTTGGCAGCGGCATGAAAGCGCTTTCACCCACCCAGCGTGCGTGCATCTCTAATATGACGCCTGAATATGGATGCACGTGCACGCTCTTTCCTGTTGATGAGCGAACGCTCGACTTCCTTCGCATGACAGGAAGGCAAGAAGAGCATGTCCGTCTTGTTGAGGCGTATGCGAAGGCGCAAGGGTTTTGGCTCGATGAGGCGAATGCAGGCGATGGGAATAGCAGCGGCTCAACCTCTCAGGAGCGCCATTACTCACGCGTGATTCATCTCGATCTCTCTACTATCGTACCCTCCCTTGCGGGTCCTTCACGTCCCCAAGAGCGCATTGATCTTGCCTCTGCAGGAACGTCGTTCAAAGAGATCACTCACAAGCGCGGGCTGAGCGGAAATGATGTCGCGCACGTCTTCATTGGCGGCAAAGAGTACGAACTGAAAGACGGAGCACTTGCCATTGCAGCTGTTACCAGTTGCACGACCGCCACTGATCCTGCCATGATGCTGCAAGCAGGCCTTATGGCACGAAATGCGGAAAGGGCTGGTCTTCGTCCCAAGCCTTGGGTCAAAACTATTTTTGCTCCAGGAAGCCACGCTACGCATATGCTTCTAGAAAAGGCTGGTCTTTTGCCGTCGCTTCAGAAGCTCGGCTTCTATACGTGCGGCTATGGGTGCATGAGCTGCATTGGAAATTCGGGTCCGCTCAGCGATGAAATGCATGCAGCAGCAAGCGAGATTGAGCTCGCAAGTGTCCTTTCGGGCAATAGAAATTTCGAAGGCAGAATTTCTCCCGATGTTGCGCAGAACTACCTCACAACGCCGGCGCATGTTATTGCGTATGCATTGGCAGGCACGATGGACTTCGACCCTGAAACGGAAGCTCTTGGCACCGACGAACACGGCAATCCTCTTTACCTGGCTGATATAGAACCTGATCAGGCAGAGCTCGACGCCCTGGTAGCAAGCTGTGTTGATGAAAGCCTGTATAAAGACGATAGGGCATCTCTCTATCAGGGAGGCTCGAAATGGCAGGCACTCAGTGTGCAGGCAAGCGATACGTTTGCGTGGAACGAAGATTCAAGTTATGTGAGACGCCCTCCTTATTTCGATGACATGGAGCTCGCGATTAGTGAGACAGAGCCTATAGAAAATGCTGTTGCACTCGCGCTCTTGGGAGACTTCATCACCACCGACCATATTTCTCCTGCAGGATCCATTGCACAAGATTCGCCCGCCGCGCAGTATTTGCGCGACCACAACATTGTCGAGCAAGATTTCAACACCTATGGAAGCCGTCGTGGCAACCACGAGGTCATGATGCGCGGGACGTTTGCGAATGTGAAGCTGAAAAACGAACTTGCGCACGGTGCGATGGGCGGCCATACGCAAAACATGTTGACGGGAAAGCCGGCAACCATCTTCGAAGCGGCTACCGATTACCAAAAGGCAGGCGTGCCGTCTCTTGTGCTTGCAGGGAAAATGTATGGCAGCGGATCGTCGCGCGACTGGGCTGCGAAAGGGCCTATGCTTTTGGGAGTCAAAGCGGCTCTTGCCGAAAGCTTTGAGCGCATACATCGCTCCAACTTGATCGGCATGGGAATACTGCCTCTTCAATTTATTGAAGGCGAAAATGCAAATGTCCTAGGATTGACGGGCACCGAACGCTACACTGTTTCGAACATAACTTTTTCCGATGGTATGCCTGAAGACGAGCTGGCATACGTGACAGCAACGAAGAAAGACGGCTCGACGGTCGAGTTTAAAGTACTTGTGAGAATAGATACTCCGACCGAAGGCAGATACTATGAAAACGGCGGCATACTGCAATATGTCCTGAGAGAATTGGTTGGATAATGGCAAAATCAGGTCTTGAAACATTATTAGAAACACTGCGTGCTTCAGGGGTAGATACTGACGGTTTAGGCCCTGATCAGCCAGAAGCTGCGGGAGGCACAGGCGGTTCCGATTCTGACAATGGCGCAGGTTCAGGCGGCGGTCGCGGCGGCGCAGGCGGTGGCCGTGGAGGCTCCGGTGGCGGTCGCGGCGGACATGGGGGACGAGGAGGTCGTCCCGAATCGCCGAAAATCGACCTGTCCTTTTTCGACAACATTAAAAAGCCAAAAGGAAAAGGCGGTTGGATCGCCCTTATTATCATTGCGATCATTATTATTGCAGCGCTCTATTGGTGGTTCCATCCGCCCATCAGCATTAACTCAACGGGACTGTGGCTGTTCGTTGTCATTGTGATCTGCCTACCACTCATCCTGTTTTTCACGCATCGCAAAAATGCTTACAAAACGGGCGGTGGCAAGTATGAGAAGAGCCCGAAAAACGCAAAGAAGTTTAAAGCCCTCACCATCATTCCGCTGGCTGTTATTGCCGCAGGTCTTTTGGGCATGCTTTTCTCCAATGCAATCATTCCGGGCAATGCAGAAAAGTATTCGGAGATTCTGAAAACCGATACGCTTGATTTTGCCGAGGATATTAAAGAGGTTAACTACTCTGAGATTCCGGTCATTGACAGGAATTCTGCTATCCTGCTCGGCAACCGCGAAATGGGCTCTATCCCTGAATATGTCAGCCAGTTCGAAATCAGTCCCCTGTATAGCCAAATCAATTACAAGGGTGAGCCGGTACGTGTGAGCCCGCTTGGCTATGCGGACTTGTTTAAATGGTTCACCAATCGCGAAAACGGCCTTCCGGCATACGCGCTTGTAAACATGACCACGCAAGATGCTGAGATCGTACGCTTAGGCGACAATCCCATTAAATACTCGCAGAGTGAACCTCTTGCACGCAATATTGACAGACATGTGCAGCTGAAATACCCGTTCTATATCTTCGACGAACTGTCCTTTGAAATCGATGAAGACGGCCACGCCTGGTGGATATGCCCTGTGCGCACCTTCACCATCGGGTTGTTCGGCGGCTATACCATTAACCGCGTTGTTATGTGCGATGCGACCACAGGCGAATGCACCGACCTTGCCGTTGAAGAGGTTCCTGAATGGGTGGACCGCGTCTTCCCGGCAGAGCTGATATTGGAACAATACAACTGGTATGGTTCTTACCATAACGGTTGGCTCAATTCGTTCCTTGGTCAGGAAGGTGTCGTTGAGACCACCCCTGGCCGTGATGGCGCACAAGGCTTCAACTACATTGCGAAAGATGACGATGTCTGGGTCTATACAGGCGTAACTTCGGCCACGGCAGACGATTCGATCATAGGCTTTGTCCTTGTCAATCAGCGCACGCAGGAATCGCACTTCTATAGCGTGGCGGGTGCAACAGAAGCATCGGCTATGGAATCTGCTGAAGGCCAGGTACAGAACTTGCGCTATACGGCGACATTCCCACTCCTGATCAATGTCGCGAACCAGCCGACGTACTTCATGGCGCTCAAAGATGGCGCAGGACTCGTTAAGAAGTTTGCGATGGTCGATATTCAGCGGTATCAAAATGTTGCTGTGGGCGATACGGTTGCTGATACGCAAGTGTCCTACGAAGCATTGCTTGCCACTAATGGCGTATTGACCAATGAGACGGATCTCACCGATGTAGAAGAGATAACGGGCACCATTTCGAAAATGGTACAGGCCGTCGTTGATGGCAACTCGCACTATTACGTCTTGCTTGAAGGAAATGAGAACTTCTTTGACTTCGCCTTGCCCGGATTGCTTGAGATCGTGAAGTTTAATGTCGGTGACACGGTCACCTTTACGTACTTGAATAGCGAAGGCACCAATCAGGTCTATTCAATGATTGGCCGCGATGGCAAGAAGATCTCATCGAGCGGGGAGAATGAGACAGAAGGGCAGGCGGTCGATAATGACGCGCAGCAAGAAGCCAACGATGCGCCTGCCGAAGATGATTCTGGGGGAGGTGCTCCGACCGGAGAAGCGTAATCGCTTAGCGGTCGAGCACCAAATCATCCTTCTTAATGAGATTGGCACGCCTCATAATCTCGCATACCATCAGGCTTATCACCGCGGGCACGACAATGCAGATCAGGATCAAGCCGATCCAATCAAATGCGGTTATGGTCGC
>CAYPKC010000044.1:0-3691 GCA_964411215.1 uncultured Eggerthellaceae bacterium
AAAGCAAAAATACTGTTGCCCCAGTTAGCAAGCATGAAAGTGGGACATTAAGCTACGTCCCCGTTGTCCCGATTGAATAAAAAACGGGACAATAAGCTACGTCCCCGTTGTCCTGCTACAAGCTCCATTCCAGAAGGCGACCAAGGAACGCCTGCAATTCTGGTGTACGCGGATTTCCAAAAACATCTGCGCTTGGTCCGTATTCCAGCAAGGTGCCGTTGTACAAAAAGGCAACCTCATCGCATGCATGGCGTGCAAAGCCCATTTCGTGGGTCACAATAACAAACCTTGTCCCGTGCCTTTTCAGGTCATTGATAATGTCAAGCACTTCGGTGGTGTACTCCGGATCAAGAGCGCTGGTCGGTTCATCGAATAAAAGCACTTCAGGACGGGCCGCTAGTGCGCGCGCAATGGCAACACGCTGACGCTGCCCACCTGAGAGTTGCGCTGGACGCTTCCCTTCCTCTGCCGCAACACCTAATCGCGTAAGCAATTCGCGAGCATCTACATGTGCCGTCTCTTCATCTACTCCATGCACCACCTGAAGCGGTACCGCCACATTTTCAAGCGCTGTCATATGATGGAACAGACCACCATCTTGGAACACAAAGCCGATTCGCCTGCGATAGTCGACAAGCGCCGCCTCTGTTTGCGGAAGAGTTTTTGTTCCTATAGTCACGCTGCCTGAACTTGGCGCGAGCAAGCCGCCCATTATACGCAGCAACGTTGATTTGCCACCGCCTGAGGGGCCAATAATAGCAAGGGAAGAAATCTCTTCGTCGAAATTAAGGTTCTGCAGAACTTCCGTTTCGCCAAACGACTTAGAAAGCCTGTCAAGGCTAATGCGGATAGGAGTAGCTTGCTCAGTGTTCATAGGAAAGCTTTCGTTCAAATCGTCGGCTCACGAACATGATAGGCAAAGTCAGGCACAGATAAAGTGCCCCGAGCAGCAGAAAACACCCGAAGAAATTGTAGTTCGTAGCACTGATTTCGCGCATAGTCTGCGTGAGTTCAATAACTGCAATGACCGACAAGAGTGACGAATCTTTAATGATCGATGCAACTTGCCCCGTGAGTGCGGGCAACGTACGAGCCACCAGCTGAGGCACAATAACATGCCGTATGGTTTGAGCTCGCGTAAAACCAACAGCGCGGGCAGCTTCCAGCTGACCTCGATCAAGCGAAAGCAGACTTCCACGAACGATTTCGGCAATATAGGCGCCTGAGAACAGCGACAGAATAAGAATGCCGGCAAGCTCGCGATTGTCTATCCCCCAAGCAGTACCAATGATGTAATAAAAGAAATACACCTGCACGATAAGCGGCGTTCCGCGAATGATTTTCACGTATATATCACAGAGGTAGCGTAGAGGAAGAATGCGGCTGCTTTGGCCGAAAGCGACCGGGATTCCGATGGAAAGGCTCAAAACAAGACTTGCTGCTGAAATGACCACGGTCATACAAAAGCCATCCCAAATGCGAATGCGGTATTGCCCGACAAAATCAAAATTGAGCGAAATGCCCGCTACTGATAAAGATGCGCCCACAACCGCCACAAGTACGCAGCAAACAAACAAGTAATTGAATGCTGCCTTCATGGTGGAAGGTGCACTTGATCGAGCGACTATAAATGGGTTGGCAACCATAGCTTTGCTACTCTATTTGGAAAACTTCTCTGAGCCTATTCGCAGTTTATTCGAAGTCGAAGAACCATTTGAATCCGTATTCGTCGAATGCCTTTTTCTCCTCTGCAAGGTAGCGCTCAGTCAGTCGGTCGAACTCGCCGTCCTCTTTACTCTGCGCAATGAACGCATTGAGTTCATCAAGCAATTCTGTATCGCCTTTGCGCACGGCTATACCCCACGACTCAGCATCCTGGAAGGGAATAAAAACTGCTTCGGTGGTGTCAGGATTTGCGGCATGATTGCGATAGATAGTGAGCTGATCGTAAAGGAATCCGTCGGCTTTTCCTTGAACGACTTCGGTCACACAAGCACTTTCGTCGGCCAAGCGCACGATTTCAGCGTTAGGAAGGTTTTTGGTTGCATACACATCGCCGGTTGATCCTGTTTTGACAGCGACTTTCTTCCCCGCTTGATTGAGATCATCAATGGAGGCGACGTTTGATCCTGCGTGAGCCAAAATGGCAAGCTGTGCCATAGCGTAAGGATCACTGAAATCGACTGATTGCTTGCGCTCTTCGGTGATGGTCATAGAGCTGATGATGAGATCTGCTTTTCCCGATTGCAGTGATGGAATAAGGCCATCCCAAGCAGTGTTTTCAATAACGACGTCATAGTCGTAGGCTTTGCCGAAATCCTTAATGAAATCAACTGCGAGGCCTTCAGGATTGCCAGCATCATCCTTCGTCTCGAAAGGCGGATATGCAAGCTCCATTGCAACCTTTAACGTTCTATCCTCTGCGGAAGGAGAATACGTATTGCCACTTGTTGCTTGCTGTCCTGCGCAACCTCCCAGAATACACAGCGTGAAAAGCGATGCAGCAATAAGGAATGCGGCTCCCCAAAACGAATGGCGCACTTTAAGCGTGTGTCCTGTCTTTACGATTGCCATGTAATCCAACTCCTTTTCATTCTTCTTTCGCATTCAAATTGGGACATTAAGCTACGTCCCCGTTGTCCCACTTTTCGGCAAAGTGGGACAATAAGCTACGTCCCCGTTGTCCCGATTTGGTTCGCAACTAGGTTTCAAGCGCACTCTTCGAAGAGTCGATAACCATATTCTGGAATCGCTCCGACATGAAAGCGTTGCTGAAATTTTCATCGACCCATTCTTCGAATGCATTTGCAGGAGGTATTCCCGCATCGCGCTCAGCACGGCGCTCAAAACATACGATAGTCATAGCAATATCAAGAATGAGGTAGACGCTTAACAATGTAACGAAAATGACTTTGCGTCTCGTCGTAGGAACGCCAAGGGCGCATAGCAAATACGGCATGATAAATCGATACCAAATATAGCCGAGCGCGCCCCAGAAAAACAAAAACGGCACTGCAACCCATTTTGTGATGGCGCCCGGAACTCCTCCGGCAATGTAGTCCCAGGAGACTGCTCCCATAAGCGTCTCCATTCCCCAGCCGGTAACTTGCTCAAGCAATCCGCCAACGACCATCGAAACCAGAAACACAACCCAGCCTTTTGCGTGGGCTTTACGAAGCTCAAAAGTTATAAGCGTAAGCAACAGAGCGCCCACACCATACAGCGGACTGAACGGTCCCCACACAAGACCGACTCTGCTCTGCATCACGCCTTCGGTGATAAACATCCAGACTTCTTCAAGAATCAGTCCCAATACTGATCCTATAAAAAAGACCATGACTATCTGATACCAACCGAGTTTCAGATTATTGAGAAATGCATTGCGAACAGCACGTTCTGCTTTATTAACCTCGCGTATTTGCTTATAGCTCAAATGCTTGCGACGGCGCTTTTCGCCTTTCGGCTTTAACTTTTGAGCTGCCCAAAATGCCTCGATTTGCTCAATCTGCTTTCGCGTCTCGGGCGATACGACATCGCTTGTGCCTGCGCGGCGAAGCTGTTTACCCCGTCCGAGCCATGCCCAAAAGGATCGTATGCACCACAACACCAGACATACAAGAGCAAGAACTATAACTAAACTGATGAGAGAAAGAAGCATGCCTTACGCCCTCAAATCACGTTCACCAACAAC
>CAYPKC010000044.1:3701-9312 GCA_964411215.1 uncultured Eggerthellaceae bacterium
AGTGATTGAGCGTACGTGAGAGAAAACAAGGTGTCTTTAACGCAGCGTTACCCCTTCGGGTAGCTCGATTGAGTGGACATCAAAATCTTCTTCATCATCTGCATCATCTTCATCGCAGGATTCTTTTTGCACTTCTTCCGCACGAATTTCTTGTTCATTAATGCCGAACGCTTCATTAAACGCGTCAAAATGCATGCGTGGCACTGCAAAAACGACACGCCCGATAGCTCCAGGATGCGCTTCTATCCATGAACGAATCAGCCCTATCACCTGGTCGGCATCAAAGCCCAACCTTCCTATGCCGAAGGCTCCCATGATCAACGTCTCGCATTCATGTGCTGCGGCAATACGTAAAATCGTTTCAATACGATCGGCAATCGCGTGATCGCATTCGCGTTCAGATCGATGATTCTCTAGCGCGCGTTCGCGCAAAGGCTCAGCCACCGCAATAATGTCGGCATACTTCAATGAGCCATTGCGGGTAAAAGCGACATGAGGAAGATATAAAGCGCGATCGGTGAACAATTGGCCGCGTGCGAAACCTTTGTTGCCCTGATAGAAATCTTCGCGCATGCCTTGAAGCACCAGATAAAGGTTACTGTCGGCACAAAGAATCTGCTCAGGTCCAAATGCACCGTCTTCGTAAGCTCCTCCAGGACGCATGAATGCTGCCGGATCGACTAGAACGGTCTTTCCCTTCCCTTTGTTGTAGAAGGCTTCAGGAACAAATGAGGTTACCACCATAGTCTCTGTAGTTTCGAAAGGAGCCTCGGGAAGTTCAAGCTCGCGGCCTTCCCCATCTTCATAGATCTGTGCGGCCTCAATACTCTTTTCCGCATCGCTTGCAAGCGCGCCTTTAATAAACGCGATATGTTTCTTTGCCTGCTCGCGCCTCTCGTCCCTCTCTGCCATTATGTACCCCCTTCGCGCGCGTCGGTATCTCATAGCGTAAAACTCGGAATAGACCTCGTTGCTTTTCCGCATTATAGCCACAGAGCGTTCGCCTGCCGCGCAGAATTTATCTTCCTCTGAAATTCTGCGACCTGAGCAGAACCGCTGTCGCCCCCTCCTGTCTGCCGCGTAGAATGTGCCCCGCAAAATAATCAACATAGGTATATTCGAAAATTTTGCTTATAATCAACTGCCAAAGCTCACGCGCAAAACAAGCGCCACATCACCTCACAGAAAGAAGATGACATGCCCGGATACACCCACCAAGAAACTGACAGAACGCTTCAAGACCTTAACCTTAAAACCTGCGCCGTTATGGTGATCGATGAGTTGGGTGAGGTTGCCGGTAGTCCCCTTGAAGCCACTCTTCTTGCGCCTACGCTTAACACAGCACGCATTTGCGACGCAGCCCGCGCCGCGCACATTCCGGTCATCTTTGCCAACGACGCGCATATAGAAGGCATCGATCGTGAACTGGAACTTTGGGGAAATCACAATCTTGCAGGGGATGCTGCCTCTCAGCCGTCTCCGGAACTCAAGATGTACGACCGCGATTTCGTGATAGAGAAGCGCCGCTATTCGGCTTTCTTCCAGACTTCCCTCAGGCTCCTCTTAGACGAGCTTGGCGTCAACACCCTTATTCTGTGTGGTTTCGACACCAATATATGCGTGATGCATACGGCAGCGGATGCTTACTTCAATAATTACCGCATCATTGTCGTAGATGACGCTACCGCCACGTTCCTAATTGGTGACCAGGAATCCGGTCTTGACTACATGCAACGCTGTTATGCAGCAACGCTAGCAAGCACTGATGAGGTGCTTGCAGCCATTCGCTAAACGCAGCCATGAGGCAAGCTCTGCATAAATGTGCAAAAGGCTATACGCACCGCAGATTCATTCTCTAAAACGCAGCTTAGACACAGCCCGTTGTGCCCGTAGCGCCGCTCTAGTACACCCACACTTTAGAACCCCGTGGAATATAGTCATGGATCCATTTTGCATTCTCGATCCAGAGACGTATGCATCCAGCTGATGCAGGTCGTCCCATTGTGCCATCCATAACATTAAATGTGCCTTGCCTATACTTAATGGAATGGAAGAGGTAATTGCCACTGTATTGCGTAAAGTAATAGCATGAATAGCCATGACCGAATACATAACCGCGGCTGCCAATCGTAAAGTATCCTTTGCGACTTGGCGTCGATGCCTTGCCTGGCGCACAGTCGAAGTATTTCACCAGCGTCCAAGCACCTTGGCGTCCGCTGAAGATACCCACGCAGCAATTATGCGTGTCCGTCGCGATTAACCACGATGTGTTGCTGGTAAGCCCTTGTACCGCGGCTGCCATAGCACGATATTTCGCAGGAACAAGCTCATTAGCATGGATCCCAAATGTGAACGCTCCTACACATTGTCCATTAACGTAGTAATGGCCGGTGCACGTGCCTGCATGCTTGAAGTTGTAAGCCTGAATCGTTGCTGCCCACAGCCCTCCCCCTTGGTGCGCGGCGTTATACCATTTCACGTCATCCTGGCCGCCTGCATTCGACCACACTGGAACTTGGACATACGAGGCATTAGTGGGATTCTTGATATAGACGATGCGCGACCCCGAACCAACTTTGCCAAACACGCTAACATAGTTCGACAGCGACAGCACCTTGCTGCCGTTAATGCCGCCGACAATCGTCTCAACCCCGTTGTTGCATTTCACATAACAATGAATGCTATAAATCTCGCTGCTTCTATGGTTTTTAGCAGAAATGTTTGCAACATAGGATCCATCACTTTGCCTCCACGCGGTATACCAGTTCAGATCCCCTTGATTGGAACCTCCCCACACAGGAATACGCACTGAAGCAATCCCAGATGGAGCATTAATGCCACTGACGACCGCTGTGAAGGTGCCTGCTGAGTTATTGACATTGGTTACCGTGAGAGATGAGGCAGAAGGCGCCTGAATGGTAAACGTTGTTCCGCCAATGATAGATTCAGCGCCGTTTATTCTTGCATAGAAATGCACTTGGTATCTTCCTGCAGTGTGATGGCGCGATATAGGAATATTGACGGCATAGCTTCCGTCAGATTGCCGCGTGCCTTGATACCAAACAAGGTCATCTTGCCATCCCTGATCAGACCACGTAGGAAAACGAACCCCTTGTGCATTCGCAACAATACCGCCCGAGATAACAACGGTGGCAGTCTGGGCGTTGGTGACTTCAACTCTTGAGGTGGTCGGCGTAATCGCCACATTTCCCGTCGTGCCTCCCGCTATGGCATAAATGCCGTTTCCTGTTGAGACATAGCAATGGACGTGGTATTCGCCGGCAGTTCTCTTGGCAGCAACGCACGGAATTTCCGTTGTCCATGTGTTGCTTGTCCCATTGCGTGTATACCATACAAGGTCATCTTGCCAACCTGCGCTTGACCACGTAGGAAGCTGTATTCTTGTTATGCCCGAAGGAGCTGAAGAGACAACAACCGTGACTCCGAACATGCCGCGATCTTTCTGTGATTGGGATTGGCTAATCGTGATGTTCGCCTTCGGCGCTGCCACCGTTACATTGGTGCCACCAACAATGCCAGTCCGGTTTTCCACCGTGGCATACGCATGAATGCTGTAAAGCCCAGCCGTTCTGTGATTGCTTATCGGAATGCGATATTCCCAATTGCTTCCAGAGCGCCATGCCTTATACCAGCGAAGATCGTCTTGGCCGCCCGCATGTGACCACGTAGGAAATTGCACAGCGGTGGCGTTGTTCAACGCACCACCTGAAGCACGTACGATCAGCGTCTTTTGGTCTTGCGTCAATTCGGCCTGCATCGATACGGAGCCGTTTGTGATATTCGTGCGGGTGGCTCCCGCAATGGTCCGCGCACCATTCCCATCAACGATGTAGCAATGCGTGTCATATAAGCCGGCAGAACGTTTTGCATCTAAGGTCGATACGGTCGTTGCCCATGTGCCATTTCCCACATAAGGAGCTTTGTGCCACACAAGGTCATCTTGGCCGCCTGCCAAAGACCACGTTGGCACTAAGACTTCAGCAACGCCGGCAGGGCAACTCACGTTGGTCACGGTGATGGTGCCTACGCCGCGGTTCTGCTCAGCAGCCGATTGCGTAAAAGACACGGTTGCGTGCGGTGCGCTTACCGTAAAGGTACATGCGTTCACAATGGCGCTTCGTCCATTGTGGGTCGCATATCCATGCACGTGGAATGCCCCTGTCGAGCAATGGGCGGAAAGGGTGATGGCATAGGTCCATGTATTGCCTAAACGATTGGCTTTGTACCACCGGAGATCGTCTTGCCAACCTTCGACAGACCACACGGCAAAGCGTACTTCAGCAGCTGTATCGTAAGCGCCTCCATCTGCCTGGATTGTCACGACTCTTTGATTGGCAGACAATGTTGCCTTGATTTTGGGTGTTGCTTGAGGCGCAAAGGATGTATCTTCCGACGCATGAGAAGGCGCTCCGCCCGCAGCCTCCGCGTTGGCAGATGCTGCGTCTGTAAATGGGATAGCATTGCTCGCCTGATCTGCTGCCTGTTGTTCCGCCTGATCTGCCTTTTCATCGGAAAAAGCCTGCGCAGGAGATGCTGCAACTAAAGACGCCGATGTGCCAATACCGATTATTATTGCGACAAGCAAAGTGAATAGGGCAGCTGCAAAGCTTCCGCGAGAGATGTTGGTATTGGCTTTATGCATCTGGTGCTCCTTCATCAAACGAAATAGACAGTTCCCTATTTCAACGCGCCTTGATAGATATATACATCTTTGTCTCTTCTCACACGTTAACTCAAAAGGTGCTCTAGTGCGCTGAAGAGTTCAGCTATTTGTATGGGCTTGGCCAAATGCCCATTCATACCACACTCAAGAGATTTTCTCTTATCTTCTTCGAAGGCATCTGCTGTCACCGCAAGAATAGGTATGTTTGAGCGCACCGGATCATCCATCGCCCGGATAGCTTTCGCTGCTTCATAACCATTCATAACTGGCATCTGAATATCCATGAGCACAAGCTGATACGCATCTGGGTCAGCTTGCAACAACGTATCAAGAGCGTTTTGGCCATCAACGGCACAGTCCACAAGAAAGCCCGCATCTTCCAACAGCGTCATGGCTATTTCTCGGTTGAATAAATTGTCATCTACGAGCAGCACTTTGCATCCTTGGAAAGATTCACATGTGCTTTCGTGATGCAGCGATTCAGGAGATTCAATATCGCTCGCTTCACCTGAAGAGATATCAAACGACAGCTTGATCTTAAACTCAGTTCCGACGCCCTTTTTGCTACGAACCTCTATTGTGCCATCCATCATTTCAACAAGGCTATGAGTGATAGCCATACCAAGGCCTGTTCCTTGAATACCACTCACGGTTGAAGTGCGTTCGCGCTCAAAAGGATCAAAGATATGCTTGAGGAAGTCTTGCGTCATACCAATACCGTTATCTTGGACAAGAATCCGGTAGGTGACCTTTCCATCCGATGCGCTTATGGATTCGTCCACAATCAGATGAATCTCTCCCCCGCTCTCAGTAAACTTTATAGAGTTGCCAAGCAAATTGAGAAGCACTTGGTCAATCTTTAAGCGGTCAGCAAGCACACCGACGTCGCTCACGTGCTCAGCATCCATCTCAAACGTTAAGTCTTTC